>NZ_BJMS01000039.1 GCF_006539285.1 Sporolactobacillus inulinus | reverse complement strand
TTTTGACTGTCCAGTTAGAAAAAGCAAACAGATAAAAGAGATCAGAAAAGTCAGAGCGTCGATCCCAAATCCAATTGGAGCAGACCAAATCGAGACAATCAGACCACCTGTTGCCGGGCCAATCAGCCGCATTGCTTGAATACTTAACTGATTGAGTGCATTTGCCGAAGTGCGGATATTAGGGGTGAACACGGTTGCACGCAATGCGGAAAAGGCCGGCAGAAATAGCCCATCCATGATGCCCAGCACAATTGCGATCAAGGTCATCACGTGAATGGTCAAGGCGTTGTTCAAACCAAGCCCCATGATCAGGGCAGCCATTGCGCAACGCATGAGATCTGCAAAGCGCATTAGTTTTGCTCGATTGAATTGATCAACGATGATCCCGGCAAAAGGAAGCATGATGACATTTGGCAGCATATACGCTGTCATCACAAGACCCATTGAAACTGTAGATTGCGTGAGCGAGTAAACCAGAATGGGCAAAATGATTCCAGAAATCGATGACCCGAATACTGAGAGTGTGTTCCCAATCCATAACGCACGAAAAGCGTGTGACTGATAGAGGGGCTGAAAAAATTGGGGAACACTTTTCCTTGAAAAAGCTGCGGATGTTTTTGCTTGCCTTGTCATGTTCGTCACCTCAAAAGACTTGATACAAACAATACCCTAACATTGTATCGCAAACGCGATTCATCAGCTCAATTTTTTTATTACAGCGAAAATTGGAATACAGACAGAGAAGGGTTTGCGCCCACAATTTTGTCTTAAGTATTTTGCGGATTGTGGTAAAATTAACATGACATTAAGCTGAGTGGTCAAGCGCTGAATGAGAATAAGGATGTGTTATTATGGATGGCTTAACTGAGACAAAGAAGCGTTCAAAGGAAATTTTCAAGGGACGAATTGTGCATTTATTTTTGGATGAAGTGGAGTTGCCTAATGGTAAGTCGTCCACGCGTGAAGTAGTGAAACACCCGGGGGCAGTAGCGATTATCGCCGTGAATAAGGAAGGGAAGCTGCTTCTTGTTCGCCAATACCGCTATCCGCTGGATCAAGTGATCTATGAAATACCGGCAGGCAAACTGGAACCTAATGAAGACCCCGATGACTCAGCAATGCGCGAGTTGGAAGAAGAAACCGGCTACCGCTGTGAAAAGATGGAAAAGGTCGCCTCGTTTTATTCCTCACCCGGTTTTTCTGATGAACTGCTTCATGTTTACTTCACCGATACACTGATCGAAGGGAAGCAGCATTTGGATCCAGATGAATTTCTTGAGTTAAGCGCCGCAACGGTTGCGGGAGCGGAAAAAATGGTTGCTGAGCATCAAATCTATGATGCAAAGTCGGTATATGCGGTGCAATTCTTGAAACTACGTACGTTACAAACAAAAAAGTGAAAGAATGCGTGAATCTCTCGCAGCGGGCATAGATTTCTTTCTATCTCATAGAATAGGATTATAGATTTCAGATGTTCGAATCCTGTCGGGAGGTTACGCACATGTTCTCACAGCGGATCAAAATTGCGTTGAAGCAGCATATCAGCGATTATCTTTCTCTTTATACTTTTGTCACCGGGCTAATCCTCATGGGGATTATTTTCGGTGCAATCGTTGTAAACTGTCTGTCCTATGAATCAAAAAGCAATTTGCTGCATTATTTACAACAATTTTTTGGTGAATTGGCGCAGCATCAGATCGCTGAACCTCAAGCTTTATTTAAAGAGAGCTTTCTGCATCATTTTCAATTGATCCTATTAATCTGGGTGCTTGGTCTATCTATAATCGGTCTTCCAGTTATATTCTTACTGGTTTTCATTAAAGGGATGTTTCTTGGCTTTACGGTCGGCTTTTTGATTAGTCAGATGGGATCAAAGGGACTGATGGCTGTTCTCGTCAGCATTTTCCCTCAGAACTTGATCATTCTGCCGAATTTTTTATTTATAGCCGTACTCTCCGTTGCCTTTTCATTGAAAATGATCCGACAATTATTAATGAGGACACGAAAGCACCCGCTTTTGCCGCAATTTATCAATTATGCAATCGTATTAGCAGCTGTATGCTTCGTTGCGGTAATCGCTTCAGGGTATGAATCTTATCTGTCTCCTGCGCTGATCCGTATTTTCATCTCATGAGCGGAGAACCGCTTCTTTTTTTAAAAAAAACAATTATAATTTGAAAGTAATTATCTCTAATTGACACTGTTATCAATAAGGATTATAATTTTTTTGTGAAAACAAATGATCTTATTGATAATAGAAGCCTTTTTTGAACAATCCTAATGATCGAGAATAGGATGGTTTGGTTCGGAGAAGCAGCTCAATTGTTTGTGGGTCATCGATGCGTGAAGGGGGCGCTTTTGTGGAAGGCAGGATTAACCGGATTAAAAAACAGCTTCATGGACAGAAGTATAAGCTGACGCCACAACGAGAAGCGACAGTTCGAGTCTTGCTGGAGAACGAGCAAGATCACCTCAGTGCTGAAGATGTCTACCTGCTCGTTAAAGAGAAAGCACCAGAAATCGGACTGGCGACCGTTTATCGAACCCTTGAATTGTTAACAGAACTTAAAATTGTAGACAAAATTAACTTCGGCGACGGAGTGGCACGATACGACCTGCGCCGCGAGGGAGCAAGCCACTTTCACCACCATTTGGTCTGCGTTGAATGCGGTTCAGTTGATGAAATTCAGGAAGATTTACTGAGTGAAGTAGAAAAGGTTGTTGAACGTAAGTGGCATTTTAAAGTGAAGGATCATCGTCTGACCTTTCACGGCATCTGCCATCGATGCTTGGAAAAGCACGAAGAAGAAAGTCGATTAAATAAAGAAAAATCGTATCTTCAGGAGACAGAGAAAGTATAACTGTTCCTGTTTTCAAGCAGCCTGAGTGAATCAGACTGTTTTTTCATATCTGTCCTTTCGACAACTAATCGATAAGAGAGCGTCAGCGTCAAGAGAAAAAGGTATGCCTTTTTCGCAATATTCTCTGCTCTGTTTCATAGGATGAACTAAGATCCATTTGGTGGATGAGCGGAGATGAATGAATTGAACCTATTCTTTCGTATCAGTGCTGAACTAATTAAGGTTATTTTTCTCTTTACATTTTTTACAGCACTTTTTTATTATGGACTTACGGGAATGGACAACGTTCAAGAATACCTGCACCGTTATGATGAACCTGATTCAGGGGCGGTTAAAGTGACACGCACAATAGACATCGGGCTTCATGAAGCAGACAGGAACGATCAAGGCGGACAACTTCCGCTTTCACGCTTTTTTGAATTTATAAGAGATGGAGAATAAGCGAATTGAAAAAGAGTCTGGACAACTTCTTGTTACAACTTGCTGATGAACGCGGTTTATCAGAAAATACAATTGATGCTTATCGAGGCGATTTGTCTCAGTATCTCGAATTCGTAGAGCGATCGAACTGCAGGCAATGGTGCGACGTAACCAATGTGATGGTGATGAACTACCTTTATTCTTTAAAGGATCGGGGGCTGGCTCCGGCGACTCTTGCCCGAAAGGCTGCGGCAGTGCGTGGTCTGCACCGTTACCTGCTCAGAAGCGGGCAAACGGATAATGATCCCGCTTATACGCTCAATCACTTGACTAAAGCCTCTGAAAAATTTCCCCCGGCCGTGTTGTCACTGGATCAAATGGAGCAGCTTCTTTCCGCACCGGATCAAACATCGCGAACAGGAAAACGTGATCATGCCATGCTTGAAGTGCTCTATGCAACAGGCATGCGTGTTTCCGAATGCATTAAGTTAAATCGCGAGCATGTCAATCTAGAGATGGAATTTGTCCGTTGTTGCGGAAGTCGCAATCATGAACGCGTGCTTCCGCTTAATGGGCAGTCTGTGCAGGCATTGCGGGAATACATAGGTGACAGAGACCAAGATCCGGCTAAAGAAGCACCGGATCGGCCTCTTTTTCTAAATCGGTTGAATAAAAGGCTGTCTCGGCAAGGTGTTTGGAAGATCCTGAAATATTATGCAGTACAAGCAGGGATCAAAGATCAATTTTCTCCGGAAACGATCCGCCAGTCGCTAACCGCTCATCTGTTCGCAAATGGAGCACCGATCGAATTTGTCGATGAATTGATGGGACGAGCACCGCATGCATCGGCACTGCGTTTTCCGCGCTCGCGTCGGCAGCCCTTAAAAAAGATCTACATGGCGTACCATCCACGTGCAAAAAAAGAAAATGAATGATTCAAGACAGGAGCGATCTTATGAAACAAATCGAAGAAGTAATGATGAAGGTTAGGGAAGCAACCGCATCTAAACCCACAGTTGGGTTGATTCTTGGATCAGGGCTCGGTGATTTGGCTGACCAAATGCATCAGGCGGTACGCATTCCTTACCATTCTCTGCCTCATTTTCCAGAATCAACGGTAAAAGGGCACAAAGGACAATTTGTCATTGGCGAACTTGAGGACAAAATTGTCGTAGCGATGCAAGGGCGTTATCATCACTATGAAGGCTATTCTCTAAAACAAGTGGCTTTTCCTGTATACGTCATGAAGGCAATGGGCGTGAAACAATTAATTGTTACCAATGCATGCGGCGGGATCAACACTGAATTTAACCCAGGAAATCTGATGTTGATTACCGATCATATTAACATGCTCGGTGACAGCCCACTCATTGGCGCAAATGATGAAGCGTTGGGGCCTCGCTTTCCGGACATGTCCCATGCATATAGTCCTCGGTTGATCCAAAAAGCCAAGGAATTGGCAGAACAACACAACATAGAGGTTAGGGAAGGCGTCTATCTGGCTACTCATGGGCCTCAATATGAAACGCCTGCAGAAATTCGCATGATGCGCGTTATGGGGGCAGACGCGGTCGGCATGTCAACGGTTCCTGAGGTGATTGCCGCCAGTCATCTTGGACTGGAGGTTCTTGGTATTTCTTGTATTACCAATATGGCTTGCGGAATTTTAGATCAACCGCTCTCCCATAAAGAAGTTATTGAGACGGCGGATCGCGTAAGAAATGACTTTACTGCACTGATTCGGTCGCTCATCCGTTCAATATGACTTTTTCGTCTGTTATAGGGCATCTCAACGTTCGCTTGCGCCGTTGAGATGCCCTTTTTATTAAGCTAAGATTTTGCCCCGTCTTCAAACCCATAGACCAGTGTCTTGGCCAAGAATCAAAGCGGAGGTACTCTGGCGCCTGCGGGATCGCGCCTTGTTGATGCGTGCCAGCGAGACCCCGCAGATTCTTGCCCTGTCTGAGGAGGCTCGCGGTGCGCCCGCGGCAAGCGAGCAGTTGGAGTGTCGTTCGTGCACAACACGGAAGTCACAGCATCCTGCGGAAGTAAAGCGAGGGAGAGATTCCGCTTATCAACGTGAAAAACGTGAAAATGGGAGATTTTGCTTTGCATAACCAAAAAATCTCCGCTTATATTACGAGTTACTTAATTAAAGACCAGAAGACTAGAATTCCCGCCTCGGTTCTGTTCCAGGTAAAGAAACATTCTTGACCCGCTTGAGGGGTGCGGGTCACCGCTTGAATGAAAATACCATTAAGATAAAGCGTCTCACTTGTATTTACGTACAAAGTCTGTGGTTTTTGGGCATGCAAAAGACGGCGCGTCCAACTGCCGTTCCTCACCACGAGTGTCTATCAACCTGACAATGGCTACATGATTCTAAAGAAACCATTGAATAAATCTCCTGTTTTTTCTCCTCATATACGGTATAAAAGCAATGGGTATGGACAAAATGTTATGGAGCATAATGAGGGGGTTTTTTATGAAGGTATTTTCTGTTTGGATGATCTGTGCCTCACTTCTTTTTGCCTCTTTTGTTCCTGCGGGATCGGCCTTTGCCGAACAAAAGAATAAGGCCGATCAGGAGGATGGTAAACTAAAATCAGCAATTGTTATGGAGCAGGAAACAGGGAAGATATTATTTGCAAACAATGAAAATAAAAAGCTTCCACCGGCGAGTATGACCAAGGTGATGACACTGCTGCTCATTTTTAAGGCACTGAAAAGTCACCAGCTTACCTTGAAAGATAAAATCAATGTGAGTGAGCACGCGGCATCAATGGGCGGCTCTCAAGTGTTCCTTGAACCCGGTGAATCGATGACGGTAGATGAAATGCTCAAAGCAATTTGTATCGCTTCAGCCAACGATGCTTCTGTCGCGATGGCAGAACATATAGCCGGGTCAGAAAAGGCATTTGTTGAAAAAATGAATCATGAAGCAGAACGACTGGGGATGAAAAACACCCATTTTGTCAACCCAACAGGTCTTCCGGTAGCCAATCATTACACGACAGCGCATGACATGGCGATTATGGCACGCGCGCTGATAAAGTTCCCAGAGGTTCTTCATTATACTTCAAAATATGAAGACTATTTGCGCGAGAATACGGATAAGAAATTTTGGTTGGTCAATACAAATAAATTGATTAAAACCTATCCAGGCGCAGATGGATTAAAAACTGGCTTTACAAACGATGCAAAATATTGTTTAACAGCAACAGCGCAAAGAAATGGGATGCGCGTTGTGGCGGTCGTAATGGGAGCGCCGACCCCTAAAGAGCGCAACAAGGAGATTGCCGGTTTCATGGATAATGCTTTTGCAAACTATTCAACGAAACTGCTTTTAAAAAAACATAAACCAGTAGCGATGGCTAAAGTGAATAAAGGAGATCAAGCGCAAGTTCCGATTGTCACGCAGCAGCCCACAGTACTGCTCCTAAAAAAAGGTGAGGGTACGAAAGGTATCGAAAAAACCATCAAGATGAACAAAGCGCTTAAGGCTCCAATAAAGTCAGGGACAGTTGTCGGTCAATACATTGTGATGAAAAAGGGAAAAGTCCTATCAAAAACGCCGCTTATTGTTAAGGATCAAGTCAAGCGCGCGACGTGGTGGCAGTTGTTTAAGCGGAGTGCCGGATCTATTTTAACCCACTAAGGCTCTAGGGAAGGAATGGCTATTTTGGCATGTTCATGACGGTTTTGACGAAAAGGCACTAGTTCTGTCGGCAGGCAGGAGTAGGTGAGAAGAAAAGAGAACTGAATATATAAATAAATGGATCGCCGGTTCGTTGGACGGTTCATGGAGGGAGGAGCAGCATTGAGTCTGAAAACAGAGTTAGAAGTGAAGTATGGGGTGCTGTGTATCCGGCTTGAAGGTGAGCTTGATCATCATACTGCCGATGAATTGAGGGAAAAGGTCAACCGTGTTATGGATGAGCAAATGGTGCAGCATATCTTGTTAAATCTAGGGAATCTCACATTTATGGATAGTTCAGGCCTAGGCGTTATTCTTGGACGATACAAACGCATTTCAGGGCTTGGCGGAGAAATGGTTGTCTGCTCGATTTCTCCAGCCGTACGACGGCTTTTTGAACTAAGCGGTATGTTTAAAATTCTCCGACTTGAAACTGATGAAGACTATGCACTTCACACTTTGGGGGTGGCCTGAATGAGAAACAAGATGTCGCTAACCTTTTCGGCTGTCAGTGAGAATGAGTCTTTTGCCCGTGTCACCGTTGCGGCATTCGTCGCGCAGCTCGATCCAACGCTTGATGAACTAACGGAGATTAAAACCGTGATCTCTGAAGCAGTTACGAATTGTATCATTCATGGTTATGGGAACAGCGGTGTTGGTGATGTAACGATAAAAGCCGTTCTTGAGGACGGCAATGTGACGGTATCGGTGCATGATGACGGTGTTGGGATTAACGATGTAGAGAAGGCGAAACAGCCGCTCTACACAACGAAGCCGGAGTTGGAACGCTCAGGAATGGGCTTTACAATCATGGAAAACTTTATGGATCATGTCACGGTTGAGACTGAGGAAGGCAAAGGAACAACGATCATCATGACCAAGGAAATTGCCCAAAATCGAGCGGTATGCAAGTAGGGAGACATGCAAATGGAGCTTGATCGAAAGACGGCATCTAAGGAACCGTTGCTTGATGATGATGAAGTTAAGAAGCTGATTAAACAAAGTCAGGCGGGAGATCATGATGCGCGCGACCGACTCGTTCAGAAGAATATGAGGCTGGTCTGGTCGGTCGTCCAGCGTTTTATCAACCGCGGTTATGAGCCGGATGATCTGTTTCAGATCGGCTGTATTGGTTTGCTGAAATCGGTTGATAAATTCGATCTTTCTTATGACGTTCGTTTTTCTACTTACGCGGTACCGATGATCATCGGAGAAATTCAGCGCTTCATTCGTGATGATGGGGCGGTTAAAGTCAGCCGCTCGTTAAAGGAAACCGGAATCAAGGTGCGAAAAAAGAAGGACGAGTTATCGAAACGATTCGGGAGAAATCCAACAATTAGCGAATTAGCTGAGGCATTGGAACTGTCTCCCGAAGATGTGGTGCTTTCTCAAGAAGCAATCCGTGCCCCGTCATCGATCCATGAAACGGTTTTCGAAAACGATGGAGATCCAATTACCATTCTGGATCAGATTTCAGACACTGAGGGCGGAAAATGGTTTGACCAAATGATCGTCCGGGAAGCTGTCGAACAATTGAATGAGCGTGAGAAACTGATCGTGTATCTTCGTTATTTTAAAGATCAGACACAAACAGAGGTTGCGCAGCGACTTGGTATCTCGCAGGTTCAGGTCTCACGTCTTGAAAAAAAAATACTCGAAGAGATCAAAAGCCAGATGGCCGAATAACGGTTATCCGGCTTTTTTCGTTTTTCACTTCATTACGCCGCTATGTTTTACTTTCCAATCCACCAATTCTCACACTTGAGCATAATTTAAACCACTTGGCAGATACTAAGAATCAGTACGATTCGGAAGGGAGTATCTGCTTATGCTTAATGATCCCAAAAATTATAAGGAAAACGTCAAAGCGTATCAGCCGAAGGTGCCTTACTTTATGAATTGTTTCAAGGCCTTTTTGGTTGGCGGCTTGATCAGTTTGATTGGTCAGGGTGTGCAAACTTTTTATATGCATGTTTTTCATTTTTCAAAACAAACTGCAGGAAATCCTACGGTAGCCACACTGATCCTGGCTTCAGCACTTCTGACTGGCTTTGGTATTTACGACAAGATTGCTAATTTTGCCGGAGCGGGAACCATTGTTCCGGTGACCGGATTTGCAAATTCGATTACAAGCAGTGCGCTGGAACATAAGAACGAGGGTGTCGTGCTTGGAATCGCGACAAACTTGTTTCAACTGGCCGGTGAAGTCATTGTTTTCGGGGTTGTGTCTGCAGCGGTATTAGGCATCGTTCGGCTATTTATTGAACATTTATTCTGAGGAGGCGTGAACGCTTGAGTAAAGTTAGAAAACAAACTTGGCGATTCGATCAACCGATTTATTTGGGTGCGACTGGTACAGTCGTAGGGCCTCTGGAAGCGAGGGGACCATTATCCGCAAGTTTTGATAAGTGTTATGAACATCTTCATTGCGGCCAAAAATCGTGGACAGAAGCCGAACGAGCTTTACTCCGACGGTCGATCTCGTTTTGTTTGGCAAAAGCGGGAAAAGCAGAGGGAGACATCGATCTCTTTCTCGCAGGCGATTTAATGGATCAAACCGTGACGTCAAATTTCATTGCCCGAGAGAACCGAATTCCGTTTCTCGGCATGTTTGGTGCCTGTTCAAGCTCAATGGAAACATTGGCAACCGGAGCAATGCTGGTTGACAGTGGCTTCGCGGACAACGTACTCTGTGCCGTCAGCAGCCATAATGCAACTGCCGAGAGGCAATTTCGTTATCCAACGGAATACGGTGGCCCGACAAAACTGACCCAAACGTTTACCGTTACGGGAGCAGGTGCTGCGCTGCTAACCAAAGAGCCTGGAAAAGTGAAAGTTAAGGAAGCGACAATTGGAAGAGTGATTGACTGGGGAATTAATGATGCGGCGAATTTGGGAACGGCGATGGCTCCTGCAGCAGCAGATACAATATGGACCCATTTTCAGGATACAGGCAGAACACCTGATGATTATGATCTCGTTGTTACCGGTGACTTATCAGGTGTTGGTTCGCCGATTTTAGATGAGATTCTTTTAGAAAAGGGTTTAGATATCAGTTCCATTCACCAGGATTGCGGAACGATGATTTATACGTCTGATCAGCCGGTAAGTGCAGGAGGAAGCGGCTGCGCCTGTTCCGCAGTCGTGACCTATGGTTATTTATTTAACAGATTGGCGGAGGGTTCGTTAAAGCGCGTTCTAGTGGTCGCGACTGGGGCGCTGCTTAATAGTTCGACTCCAAAGGAGAAGGATACGATCCCATGTATCGCACATGCCGTGCTTTTGGAATCAGCTAAGGAGGGTTAATCATGATCTTTGTCTATGCTTTTCTCGTCGGTGGGGGAATTTGTGTTGTCGGACAACTGCTTATGGATGTGTTCAAATTGACGCCTGCCCATGTTGTTGCCACCTTTGTAGTTATAGGTGCTGCTTTGGATGTCTTTGGTATCTACGATCATCTTATTGAGTTCGCTGGGGCCGGCGCGACCGTTCCAATAACAAGTTTCGGCCATTCTTTGCTTCACGGAGCGATGGCGGAAGGCCATGAGCACGGTTATCTAGGTATTGCAATGGGCATTTTTAAATTGACTTCAGCAGGGATTACTTCTGCAATACTCTTCGGATTTATTGTTGCTCTGATTTTTAAACCGAAGGGATGAGTCGCTGGATGGAGGATTCGATAGAATGGAAAAACAAGCAACCAAACTAATAAGCAAAGTAATCACAGATAATGCGGATCAAATGCAGCAGATTCTTGACATCGGTCCCCATAATTTTGATGTCGGGGTGCGTGAAATCAGGATACTTGGTAGAGATTGCCGAATATACTATACCAACAGTCTGGTGGACTCGAGCATCCTTGTCGTTATGATGCGGGAATTCATGCGTTTTTCGAGTGAAAATGAGAAAAATGTACACGTATTTGAAGAGATCAAACAGCATTTAGTACATCAGCAGGTTGAAGAAGTGACAACACTTAATGATTCGATCGACAAAATGCTGACAGGGCGCATCGTTATTTTTATTGATGGCGAATCAACAGGCTTGTGCATTGATCTTCGGCACTATCCGGGACGAACGCCGCAAGAACCGGATGTAGAAAAAGTTGTGCGTGGTTCTAAGGATGGATTTACAGAAAATATTATTGAAAATTCAGGTCTGATCCGAAGGCGCATTCGTGATCCTCGCTTTCGTTGTGAAATTTTACAGATCGGCGTCCGTTCAAAAACAGATGTCTGCATTTGTTTCTTGAAGGATGTCGCTAATCCAGGATTAATCAAAACAATTCGTAAGGAATTAAAGGCGATTGATGTTGACGGGATCCCGATGGCTGATAATGCTGTTGAAGAATTTATCTTAAGGCAGGGATGGAATCCTTTCCCACTTGTCCGCTACACGGGACGACCAGATGTCGCGGCTGTTCATCTTCTTGAAGGGCACATCGTCCTTATTTCGGATACATCGCCAAGTGTCATGATTTTGCCGACAACGCTTTTTCACCATGTTCAGCATGCGGAGGAGTATCGACAAGTAACCGCTTCAGGAGCGCTGCTGCGCTGGTTTCGTTTTATGGCGATTCTTGCTTCCATTTTTCTTGTTCCATTATGGCTGCTTATTGTAACGGATCATCTACTCCCAGATTTTCTTAATTTCATTGGGCCGAATGATAAGGATTATCATATCCCCTTGATCCTTCAGATTCTGATTGCGGAAGTGGGGATTGAAACGCTTCGACTTGCAGCGATTCACACGCCTACCGCATTGTCGACGGCACTCGGTCTCATTGCAGCTGTTTTGATCGGACAGATTGCCATCGAAGCAGGGATATTTGTACCCGAAGTCATTTTATATACTTCGGCAGCCTCCATCGGTGGTTTTGCGACACCAAGTTACGAGCTTCAGTTAGCGAACAAAATGGTAAGAATCCTATTAATCTTAGCGGTTGGTTTCTTTCACGTCCCTGGATTTATGTTTGCTTCAACCTTATTCATCATCTACTTGGCGCATGTTCGCAATATGAATACCCCATATTTGTGGCCGTTCATCCCGTTTAATCCAACCGGTCTCTTTAATATCGTCATTCGCCGTGCTTTGCCAACTTCGGTTATCCGTCCGAGCATTGTACGTCCTATGGATAAATACCGCCAGCCTGCGAAAAGCAAGACGAAGTAAACCTTGTCTTGAGCCGTTAATCATGATAAACTATCACTAAAATTTTGTACGTATTTTTCAAGAGATCAGGCGGGAAAAAGGGTGCACTGTTTAGATACGATAGTGGACTCTTTGTCTAGAAATGGGGAGGATTGCCGTGTTCGGCACACAGGAAATTAATCGCGACGGCCATCTGTATATTGGCGGTATTGATACGAACGATTTGGCAGGAGAATTTGGCACGCCGCTGTATGTCTATGATACAGCGTTAATCAAAGACAAAATAAATCAATTTAAAAAGGCGTTTGACAAACACGAAGGACTTAACTGGCAAATTGCTTATGCAAGCAAGGCTTTTTCCACTCTTGCTATGATCCAATTGGTGAATGAACAGGGCTTGTCGCTTGACGTTGTCTCCGGAGGCGAATTGTTTACTGCACTTAAAGCAGGAATGGATCCTGAACGGATTCATTTTCATGGGAACAATAAGTCTGAGTCAGAACTTGCTATGGCACTGGACGCACGAATCGGAGCCGTTATTGTTGATAACCGCGATGAGCTGGAGTTACTTGAACGCATGTGCACCGAGCGCGATCAACAAATCGCTATTTTGCTTCGCGTGACCCCAGGCATTGAGGCGCACACTCATGAATTTATCATGACCGGTCAAGACGATTCGAAATTTGGATTCAACTTGGCCAATGGAACGGCGCAGCAGGCTGTGAAGCAGGCACTTCAAGCAGCGCATCTCCAATTAATCGGCATCCATGCTCATATCGGTTCTCAGATTTTCGAAACCAATGGCTTCACTGGCGCCATTCGTGTCATGCTCAAGCACGTAAACCAATGGACACGAGAATTGGGTTTTGCGCTTAACGTGCTGAATGTCGGTGGCGGATTCGGCATTCGCTACACAGAAAAGGATCGTCCGCTGCCCATCACTTCTTACATTGATGCTATTGTTGAAACAGCAGAAGAGGAGTGCGCGCGTTATCGATTACCGATGCCTGCACTTTGGATTGAACCGGGACGTTCAATTGTTGGGGAAGCAGGAACATCGCTCTATACCGTCGGGGCAGCGAAAACGATCCCGGGTATACGCAATTATTTGTCTATTGACGGCGGGATGGCCGATAATATTCGTCCGTCACTTTATCAAGCAGAATATCAAGCGATCTGTGCAAACCGGGCGCTTGAACCGAAAACGAACAAGGTTGCGATTGCCGGAAAGTGTTGCGAGTCTGGTGATATTCTAATTAAAGAACTTATGCTCCCTGAAACTTGCAGCTCCGGTGACTTACTTGCCGTATTTTCAACAGGCGCCTATGGCTATTCCATGGCGAGTCACTACAATCGCATTGCTAATCCTGCCGTTGTGTTTGTTGAAAACGGCGAAGCAACACTCGTCGTCAGACGTGAAAGCTACGAAGATTTGATTCGTTGCGATGTACCGTTAAAGAACCTTTCTCCAAATATTTAATTGACAGATGCACTTTATCACTCTTTAAATTCGGTGGGTTCAAACGTCCATTTTATCGATACACCAGGTGAAAAGATGCACAGCCTGATTGTTTTGGGTATAATATAAATCGTGTGCTTGATTTCTTAGCAATGAAAGATTATGTTATCTCATAGTTATGAGGGGTTCAACATGCTGATTCGCTATAAAAAGAGTTACGAGAAGATAGCCATGGGTCTGCTGTCTTTTATCCCGTCTGAAAAAGAGATAAAGCTGCTTTTGCAAACCGTACAAAAGTACGAAGAGGACGAAAACTGGCAGCTGTTTTTATGGAAAGATGATGAAGATATACTGGGTGTGGTCGGGGTTCACTTGACTTCGGAGCACGAAGCGATAATCGAGCATATTAGTGTCAATCCTTCCTACCGAGCGGAAGGGGTCGGCAAGAAGATGATTTTGGCATTGGAGCAGTTCATTGGCGCGGACGTTCATCTGGTTCCGTCTCAAGCCATTAAGTCTTACTTCAACAAATGTTTTTAAGAAGGTGAGGAAAAAGAAACCAATTCCTGATATGGTTTCTTTTTTTTGCTCGTCCGAAGGAACAAGCGATTCATTATTTAAGATCAGATAATGATGGAAAAAAGTTGAAATCTGGGGGATAAAGCTTGGAATACAAAGTGAAAATCGATGCTTTTGAAGGTCCTCTTGATTTACTTCTGCATCTGATAAAAAAACTGGAAATTGATATTTATGATATACCGGTTGCTGAAATCACCGACCAATATTTAGATTTTATTCACCATATGCAAAAGCTTGAATTGAATATTGCCAGCGAATATCTGCTTATGGCAGCAACACTTATTGCGATGAAGAGCAAAATGCTTTTACCAAAAACAGAGCTTCAATCCGTTGATGATGACAGCTATGAAGACCCAGAGATGACGCGTGAAGCATTGATGCAGCAGCTGCTTGATTATCGTCAATATAAAGAAGCGGCTGAAGCGCTAAAGGAAAATGAGCAGGGTCGAATGCAGCTTTACGCAAAACCGCCGTCGGATTTGACTGCGTA
Organism: Sporolactobacillus inulinus; assembly: GCF_006539285.1. Lineage (GTDB taxonomy): Bacteria > Bacillota > Bacilli > Bacillales > Sporolactobacillaceae > Sporolactobacillus > Sporolactobacillus inulinus. Next base: position 15,971 of record NZ_BJMS01000039.1, on the reverse strand, counting down.
CGAGAACAATGACTTGACTTCTATTCCTATTTCCGGAAGAGCAACGGTTCATGACCTATTGCATGCATTCAGACGGCTGATGTTAAAGAATAAATTGGAAAAACCATTGAATACAAAAATCGATCGTCAAGTTTTACCGATCGGACAGCAGATGAATTTGGTGATGAACAAGTTAGCGTCTGCCAAGCATCCCTTATCTTTTCAGTCGCTTTTCTCCTATCCGGATCGGACACATCTCATTGTGACGTTTCTTGCCCTGCTGGAACTAATGAAACTAAATGCGATTCAATGCATGCAGAATGAAAACTTTGATGATATCATGATCAATCTTGGAGAAGGAGCAGATGATTTTGAAACGGGAGAAAATTCATTCGATTATTGAGGGACTTCTCTATATAACAGGAGAAGACGGCGTACAAGTCGAACAAATACATAAAGTGCTTCCAGAATGTACGAGAGATGAAATTAGTGACATTGTCGAGCAGATGAAGGAAAATTATCAAACGAATGAATCAAGCGGATTGATGATTACGGATCTTCCCAATGGCTACCGTCTGACAACCAAACCGTTTATGAAAGACTATGCGAAACAATTTGCGGCCATTCCAAAAACAGCGCCGCTGTCTCAAGCAGCTTTGGAGACGGTGGCCATTATTGCATACAAACAGCCGGTTTCGCGTATCGATATAGAAGAGATTCGTGGCGTAAAGTCGGAACGAGCGCTTCAAACGCTTGTTGTGAAAGGGCTCATTAAAGAGGTTGGACGCGCTGAGGGAAGTGGGCGAGCAATCTTATACGGTGTTACGCCTTTATTTCTCGACTATTTTGGCCTCCATGACTTAAGTGAACTTCCTCCACTTACCGAAATGATGAAGCAACAGAATGAACACGTTGATACCTATGATCTCTTTTATGACCAGTATAAAGAAACCATAAAAGATCTGTAATCATTGTTTTCACTGATTCAAACTTGAGCCAAGTGCAGCACCTTGTCGGTATAAACTGCATCAGCGGCTAACAGGAGGGCTTTTTCGTGTTTGAACAGCTAAAAAGCTACTGGAAAAATTTTGCTGAAGAATATCGTTGGCAGGTGATTGCTCTCGGTTTAAGTATGCCGCTGCTTATCGCGGTACCTGCACTGCTTGCCGTATTGATGGTGCATGGCGCTTTCTTTACCAAAGTGTTTCTTTTTTTGATTTTACTGGTCTTTCTTACTGTTTTTGTGCTAGTCCCATTCCTACTCCTTATTTGTGCATCCTTTGGTTCAAAACGATTTCAACTCTATTGGATCATCATCCAAGCGGTGTTTTTCATCTTTTGGATCATTCTGTTTCAAGCGGCTCACTTCTATATCTGATAGAAATCCATTCATATTCTGCTTGTCCTCGCATACCGTTCTTATAAAGGGTGTCCAAACAGTCCGGGTACAAGTACCTCACGTGTCGTGAATCATTTTATCAGCTCCTATGAAAATGATGATCCCGGATAACTTCACCCTAAAAGCGTCTGCTAAAGATTAGGACAGGGGATGGAATCTGTGGGAGTCATGCTAAAAAGAGCGTTCCTGTTTTTTCTGTGTTTCAGCATTGTTTTTTCAATCTTTCCACGAACTTCAAAGGCTTCGGCAGTGCATGTTTCTGCGCATTCCGCTGTACTGATGGATCAGTCGTCCGGGCGCGTATTATTTCAACAAAATAGTAAGGAAAAATTGCCTATTGCCAGTATTACTAAGGTCATGACTGCCATTCTAGCAATTGAGTCAGGTAAAATGAACCGAACCTTTACCCCCAGCCAGGAGGCGCTGCGCACCGAGGGATCATCAATTTACTTAAAAGCGGGCGAAAAAATGAAGCTACGAGATCTCGTATACGGGTTGATGCTGCGCTCGGGAAATGATGCTTCACGGGCGATCGCCGAAGCGGTGGCCGGCAGTGAGAAAGGTTTTGTACTGTTGATGAACGAAAAAGCACGTGAGCTTGGCATGACCGATTCGCATTTTACCAATCCTAATGGACTTGAGCATCCGAAGCATTACGCAACAGCATATGATATGGCACTGCTGATGCGCTATGCGATGGGGAACGCCACGTTTCGTAAAGTGACGGGAACAAAACTGCACCGGGTGCCTGCAACCAATAAAGAAGCAGCGCGCGTTTGGAAGAATAAAAATAAAATGTTGTCTTTATATAAATATGCGACCGGTGGGAAAACCGGATTTACTAAAGTAGCGCACCGAACGTTGATTTCAACTGCATCGAAAAATGACCTGAATCTCGTTGCTGTTACGCTCAATGACGGCGATGACTGGAAGGATCATCAAACCATGTTTGACTGGGCATTTGATCATTTTACACCGGTTGAAGTCGTTAAAAAAGGTAAAATAAAGGCAAAGGTGCATAAATTTTATATGAATCATATCTATGCGAAGCGCTCACTTGTGCTGCCGCTTGCAAAGCATGAAAAAAGAAAGATTCAAAAACGGCTCGTGCTCATTAAACCGAGAAATGTGAAGAATTGGGAGCCGGATTCACCTGCCGGCCGGTTAACCTTATTTTTGGGACGGACAGAGCTCGCATCGCTTCCGATTTACTACAAGCAGGCAAAGAAAAAAGAATCTCATTTTTGGTCACGCTTTAGCGGCTTGTTTCAATCGATCTTGACGGGGACAAACCAATGATTAATTTAATTTGGGTTGCGCTTTTTTTAATCGGCATGGGCTATGCTGCGGTAAACGGTACGATGGATGACGTCAACAAGGTGTTGTTTTCTTCAGCGAATGACGCCGTGCAGATTTGTTTTGGGCTTGTCAGCATTCTCATATTTTGGCTGGGCTTGATGAAAATTGCAGAGAAGTCCGGCCTTCTGAACAAACTAAGCAATCTGTTTAAACCGCTAATGAAAAGAATTTTTCCTGAGGTTCCTCCGGATCATCCGGCAATGGGCTATATTTTATCGAATACAATTGCCAATATGTTCGGATTGGGTAATGCGGCTACCCCAATGGGGATTAAAGCGATGGAAGAATTGAAGAAACTGAGCGGAGGCAAAACAACGCCGAGCCGATCGATGATCACATTGCTTGCCCTGAATACTTCGGGACTGACGCTGGTACCGACGACGGTCATTGCAATTAGGATGCAGAGCGGTGCCCATTCACCTACGGACATTGTCGGTCCAACCTTGCTGGCAACGCTTTGTACGACTACTGCAGCGCTTCTTATTGACCGTTACTTCCATCATCGCAGGAGGAGAAAAAAATGAGTCTGATTACAACATTCTCAACATGGCTCGTTCCATGTCTGATCGCGGTAGTTTTGCTTTATGGGACGCTCAAGAAAGTACCGTCTTATGATGCATTTGTTGAAGGCGGAAAAGAGGGATTTTCACTGGCCATATCGGTGATGCCCTTTTTGGTCGGTATGCTGGTTGCGATCGGTGTCTTTCGTGCATCCGGCGCAATGGATGCGCTAACCCACTTAATTCGTCCGCTGATGTCGGCGATCGGCATGCCGTCTCAAGTGCTGCCGCTTGCTCTAATGCGACCATTATCCGGAACCGGAGCTCTTGGATTGATGACGGATCTCGTCAAGACTTACGGACCTGATTCCTTTGTTGGGCGCCTTGCCTCCGTCATGCAAGGCAGTACCGACACGACTTTCTATGTTGTTACCGTCTACTTTGGCGCCGTAGGGATCCATCGAATCGGCGATGCTTTAAAGGTTGGACTGCTTGCCGATCTTGTCGGTGTAATCAGTGCCGTTTGCATCGTTACTTGGGCTTTTGGGTGACCCGTTTACAAGTCCTACTCGCGATGAAGAACGAAGATGAACGTAGTGTGTCAAAACCATGAATAACAATTGAAACTTGAGAAAACAGAGTTGCCGCGTTATGATATCCTTTGAGGTGGAAGAATGGAACGTTTACAAAAAGTGATCGCGCGTGCCGGTATTGCTTCGAGACGCAAAGCGGAACAATTAATCCTTGATGGCAGAGTAGCGGTTAATGGAAAAGTGATTGATTCGCTAGGCACAAAGGTCTCTGCAACTGATCGAGTGGCTGTTGACGGTGTCCCGCTGGATAAAGAAAAACTTGTGTACTACCTTTTTTATAAACCGGTTGGTGTGATTTCAAGTGTGAAAGATGATCGTGGACGTCGAACGGTTGTTGATTTCTTTAAGCAAGTTCCGGAACGCATCTTCCCGGTCGGTCGGCTCGACTACGACACGTCGGGGGCGCTGCTCTTGACCAATGACGGAGCCCTTGCGAATCGGTTAATGCACCCCAGTTACAAGTTTAATAAAACATACATAGCAGAAGTTCGTCCGCTCCCAACAGCCGAACAACTGAGCCAATTGGCTAATGGCATTCATTTGGAGGATGGAATGACAGCAAAGGCACGCGTGAAGCTGCTTTCCTCGAACCAGGAAAAGCGAACAGCTTCTGTCCAGCTAACGATTCATGAAGGAAGAAACCGTCAAGTCAGAAGGATGTTCTCAGCACTTCATCTCCATGTGTGCAGACTGAAAAGAGAACGCTACGGATTTCTCGACTTGAAAGGATTGCACCCGGGTGAGGCTCGTGAACTGACCGCTTTTGAGGTCAAAACGCTTGCGCGTGAAACAGACACTCAGAAATAATACTGTATTTTTTAAAGAAATTGTTTAAAATAAGACATAGGATTGACACAATTGCAGGGAATGTCGATGTATGGCAGTTTTTTTGCTTAACCATGCTGGAAAGTCAGGGATCGCGTTAAAGTTAAAAAATTCGAATACAGAGAGATAGAGGCGCTGCTCGGAAAAGGGAGGATCTGGATGAAAGAGAAAACGGCATCTATTTTGGTTGTTGATGATGAAGAAAGGATTCGTAAGCTGTTAAAAATGTATTTGGAACGTGAGCAATATACGATTGATGAGGCTGAAGACGGTTCGGTTGCTCTACAAATGGCATTGGAGAAAGATTATGATTTAATCTTGCTTGATTTGATGCTTCCAGGAATGGATGGCGAGACCGTTTGTGAAAAACTTCGTGAGTCAAAGGCTACGCCTGTGATCATGCTGACAGCCAAAGGTGAAGAAGCAAATCGTGTCCAAGGTTTTGAAGTCGGTACGGATGACTATATCGTTAAGCCGTTTAGTCCACGCGAAGTTGTTCTTCGCGTTAAGGCATTGTTGCGGCGTTCTTCTAAAACTAAGTTTCTAGAAACGGAACCAACAACAAAAAATGTTATTGTCTTTCCGCATCTGACTATTGATCATGATGCGCACCGTGTCAAAGTTGATCAGCATGAGGTTAGCCTGACGCCAAAAGAATATGAACTACTCTATTACTTAGCGCAAAATCCGGATAAAGTCTTCTCAAGAGAACAGCTTTTGAAAGACGTATGGAACTATGAATTTTTCGGCGATTTACGAACTGTGGACACACATGTCAAACGACTGCGCGAAAAACTTAACAAGGTTTCGGAAGAAGCAGCAGAAATGATTGTTACCGTTTGGGGCGTCGGCTATAAAATTGAAGCAGACGCTGCAACATGATTTGGCGGAGCATGATTGGCAAGCTATGGGCGACCATAATTGCTATTGTTACGATTGTTTTGTTGTTTCTTACGTTGTTTCTGCTTCAGTTTTTTCAGAATAATAATATTCAGCAAGCGGAACAGCAAATGGAGAAAATTGGCCGGAAATCCGCTGAATTAGTCGTACATCCCCAAGGACGGACAATGAATGAGACCTTGAGTACAGTAAATGATTTGGCGGACGTATATAATGCGGGGTATGTTCTGGTTTTGCGGAATCAGGAGTGGCGCAGTGCCTCTAAAACCGTTACTTCCGGATTGCATCGCGCATTCTTCGAACAGGATGCAACATTAAAACAAGCACTTACCGGTCGAAAACCGGTCAAAAAAATCGGCATGTTTCAGGTACCTAAGAAGCATTCAAGCAAACGACTGCTTGTCGTAGGCGTTCCGGTACGCAATGAATCGGGAACATATGGCGCGGTTTATATGGTGCAGTCCATACAGATCGCGCAAAATGCGATTGATCAGTCAAAGAAACTTATTTTTATTGCGGCGGGTTTTTCAATTTTATTAACAACGTTTTTCGCATTCTTTTTATCAACACGAATTGGCTCTCCGCTGAGAAAAATGAGGAAAGCTGCACGTCAAGTTGCGCTTGGCAACTTTGACATTAAAGTTCCGGTCGTAACGCGTGATGAGGTTGGCGATTTAGCGGTAGCTTTTAATCATATGCGTGAAAAGTTGAAGGAAAATATGAATGCTTTACGTCAGGAAAAGGAGCAGCTCGCCGGTATTCTTCAGAATATGGCGGACGGAGTGCTTCTCATGGATACAAAAGCTCAGATTGTTGCCGCCAATCCACCGGCTGCGCACTTTATCTACTCATGGAACTATGAACACAAAAGTATTCGATCACATGCAGAGACTCCGGACCCATTGAAAAAGCTGTTTCATAGAATAGCTGAAAAAAACGAGCAGCAGACACTTGAACTCGAAGTGCAGGGGCGGATCTGGGTCGTGATCTTGCGGCCGTTGTATGATCAGGAAAAAGTGCGTGGGTCTGTGGCCGTGCTGCGCGATATGACAGAGGAACGCCATAACGATCAGATGATTCGCAGCTTTGTCGCTAATGTCAGCCATGAGTTAAGAACGCCGATTGCCATGATGCAGGGTTATAGTGAGGCGATCATTGATGATATTGCAGAGAGCGTTCAAGATAAAAAGGACATGGCGCAAATTATTGTTGATGAATCAAAACGAATGGGGCGTCTTGTCAATGAACTGTTAGATCTCGCTAAACTAGAGGCTGGCCACTTCCAATTGGATCGTCACAAGGTTACACTTGGCGACTTTTTTAAACATAACATTACAAAATTCAGTAAACTAGCTTCGGATACAAAAATAAAGATTCAGTCGGACCTGGAGGGTATCGGTAAAACAAAGTTCTTTATGGATCCGGATCGTGTGGAACAGGTCATGACTAATTTGATTGATAATGCGATCCGACATACACGAGAAGGCGGATTCGTCACCGTCAAAGCGCGGATTGAGACGGATCGTCTTCATGTATGGATTACCGACTCAGGCGTCGGGATTGCCAAAGAGGATATTCCGTTTGTTTTTGAGCGTTTCTATAAAGCAGACAAAGCAAGAACACGCGGCAAAGCGGGTACGGGTCTTGGCCTTGCCATTGCAAAGCACATCGTTGAAGCACATGGCGGTGAGATTACGGTTAACAGCATTAAGGGTGAAGGAACAACCTTTCAATTTACCTTAAAAAGGACGCTGCCTGTTCAATCATAGATCAGGAAAGATCGTTTCTCATCTCATTTGTTTATGATTTATCGATTGGCACCCCTGTTTTTGCAGCGTTAAAAGATGAAAACTTGCAGTTACGCATTTTTATTACAGGATAAGAAAGTAGATGATTTTGCCCCTTCTTCAAACCAATAGACCAGTGTCTTGGCTAAGAATCAAGAGCAGATGCTCTGGTGCCTGCGGAAGTACAGGCCAAAGGAGACCCCGCAGATTCCTGCCTGTCTGAGGAGGCTCCTGGACTGCCCGCGGCAAGCGAGCAATCGGAGCGTGCACAAAAACCAAAGCCAACATTAAGAGCAAAAGGAACTTCCGCTAATTTAAAGGAACTTCCGCTATTTGTAAGGGAACTTTCGCTAAAGGCGTGTACGTCCTGTATGCAACGCGGAAGCCACCGCATCCTGCGGAAGTAAGGACCAAACACGGCTTGGTTTTTCTTTAATCGTAAAAGCTGCAGAAAATCATAAGAGCGTTCGGAAGCGTTTGCCTTTATCGAAAGCTTGACCCTTATAAAAATAGGACGGGCGACTAAGGAACATTAGTGTGTTCTGAGCAAATGGAACAGAGCAGTGTCACCAGTTCATTTTAAAAAAGATGACCCCTATTCACGAAAGGGATCATCTTCGCATTATCTCTTTTATTTCGAGTCAGATGCCAACCGTATGATTTGGCTTGCCGTGAAACGGCTGATCTGAAACACAGATCGATTCGGTTGGGCAGCCTTCATAGGCATCAACCAAGTCGTCGATCAGCTCATCAGGAACAGCTGCGTCTCCCTTGTTGTTATCAAGCATTGAAAAAGCAATGCCTTCCTCATCGTAATCATATAAATCAGGTGCTGATGCCGCGCATGCACCGCACGCAATACATGTTTCTTTATCTACAATTGTAAATTTCTCAGCCATAGTCATTTCCTTTCTTTCACTAGTCGATGAATTTGATTCATTGACTTTTATTTTAAAGAAGCGACTTAATCTTTTCAATAGAGTTATGGATACAACCGTGACTATTTGTCGAAATCAACGCACAAAAAAGGTAAAATAAAAGAAGCGGGATTCAAAACGTTGTCGATGAGCATGAAGGATAGTAAATCGTAGGGACATACTGCTGCTCATGCAGCCGTATGAAACAAAGCAATAATCGCAACAAAACGATTGTTTCCTTAACTGTGTATGAGGAGGATGCTTTATTGTACCAGGATGCGCTCTTGCTCTATTTAGTCCAAAAGTTCTGCGGTGAACGCACATGTTCAGGAATCTACCATCTGCTTAAAGGGAAAAAATCTTCACAAAGTGTTCAGGACAGCTATTTATTTCATGTCGCACCTTTCTTTCATTCATGTTCTGAACTGAGTCGCAGCTGCTTCGATGCACGGATCGAACACCTGCAGCGCGCGCAGTTGATTAAGCCTATCGATGCTGAATGTACGCGATTTGTGCTTACTGAAGATGGGGTAAAGTTGCTCGATGTTTTTCCAGAAAACAGATTGATTCCTGATGGCCTAAAAATCATCGATCAAATCAATGAAGAAGGTCGCTTTTGGCTGAAACTACAATTGCTTGTGCAGACGGTATCCGCATTGTGCCAGGGTCAGTCAGCCTTCTTACCTGTTGTCCGCCAGCCGGAAATCAGCGAGCATGTACGCAGGCTAATTCTGTCCGGTCCGCCAACGCGCGATCAGCTCGGTCGCATTGTTTTTAATGAATTGTATCAGCTTTTTTTAACAATGCCCGATGACGAAGCAAACAGTTTGTCTGCGCTTTTGAGTGGATGGAAGGCGTCTGGTCTCACGCTGGACCAAATGGCAGAAGCGAGTAGGAGGGATGCGTTAGAATGTAGTATACTTTTTAAATCGGCGTTAAGGCGTATGATGAACCTGTTCGTAGGATCCCCCGATCAATTTCCTTTCCTTTCACGACTGCTTATCGGCAGACAAAGCAGCCTCTCAAAAACCGCTGAAACAACGCGAAAGCTGCTTCAAACAGGATTAACGCTGCATGACATCGCAAGTAAACGTCATTTGGCAGTGAGCACGATCGAAGATCATCTCGTTGAATTGACACTGAAGAAGGTTAATCACTGGTTGTCCGATTATCTTTCCACAGCGTGTGAACAGCAAATTATGAACGTGGCCGACCATCTAAAAACGCGTCAATTGAAACCGATCAAAAATCATCTCGGCGAGCGTGTGTCGTATTTTCAAATCCGCTTAGCACTGGCCAAAAATGCAGTATCAGGAAGAAAAGTGGTGCGTATCAATGAGCAGTAACCAATCGTTTTTAAAGCAAGCGCAAACAATCCTGAAGGAGCAATTCGGGCATGAACAGTTTCGTCCCGGCCAGGAGGAAATTATAGTCAATGTACTGAATGGAAGAGATGTTTTTGCAATGATGCCGACAGGAAGCGGAAAATCGCTTTGCTATCAGATCCCCGGTTATCTTTTACAAGGAACAGTGCTGATCATCTCGCCACTTTTGTCACTGATGGAAGATCAAGTGCATGCCTTACGATTAACGGGGGAAAAAAATGTCCGCGCCCTGAATGGATTGATGCATCCGTTCGAACGGTCACGCGTGCTTCAGAATCTGCGTTCGCTGCGCTTCTTGTATCTTTCGCCAGAGATGCTGCGCGCGCAAACGGTAATCAAAGCACTTTCAAAAATAACAATTTCTTTGTTTGTTGTCGATGAGGCGCACTGCGTCTCTCAGTGGGGGCATGACTTTCGTCCGGATTATATGCATTTGGCCGACATTAGAGAACAACTTGGTCAGCCCCCTTGTCTCGCAGTTACCGCAACGGCAGATGAACACGTCAGAGATGATGTGGTTCGCTCGCTCAATTTAACCCATCCTGCTCAAATAATCATGAGTGTTGACCGAGAGAATATTGCAATTATCGTCCAGAAGACTGCAAATCAGAAGGAAAAAACGGAACAGCTTTTTCATTTGCTGGAAAAGGCTCCCTATCCGGGCATTATTTATTGCGCCAGTCGTGACTGGACAGAACGTCTGGCAGAACAGGCGAAGCAAAAATTAGGGCTTCGAACGGCTTTCTATCACGGTGGAATGGATTCCATTGACCGTCGAAAAATACAAAATCAGTTTCTCGATAATCAGATTGATCTCCTGTGCTGCACAAATGCGTTTGGAATGGGGATAAATAAGCAGGACATTCGCTTAATCGTTCATTTTCATTTTCCATCCTCGATGAATGCCTACTTGCAGGAAATTGGCCGCGCGTCTCGTGACGGCAAGCAAGGGCTCGCTGTTCTTTTTTACACAAAAAGTGATGAACAATTGCCGGAGGGGTTCATTGATGGAAACTTTCCGAGCGATGAAATGCTCCATCGCGTACTCCTTCAGCTGGATCAAGGCACTCGGTCGCTTGCGGATAAAAATGAATTCATGAGCGTTCTGATGGAAGAGGGCGTTTCAGAAACAGCCGCACGTTTTCTATTTGAACACGCATCCGAAAAACCGATTCAGCAAACCTATTCATCGCTACTTGACCCGTGTCGTATGCGAATTAAAGAGCGCGTGGCCGTACAAGTCAATGATCTCTCGATTATGAAAAACTATTTGGCGACCTCTTCCTGTAGGCGAAAATTTTATTTACGGGTATACCATGAAAAATTACAAGAAAAACCGGCCTATTGTTGTGATCGTTGCGGGATCCCCCTTAGTGAGCTCATGCAAAGGATACCGAAGAAGAAACGCACAGAATTGCGGTTAATGGATTGGAAACAGAAATTAGCGGCGTTGTTTCAAGAAAGCGGGCGGTCGCCACTTTGACTAATTCCAATGATACACTGGGAATTTCAGAAATTAGAAAGGCGCTCTTTGCATCGCAAGGCATGCTGATTCTCATTTCGGCAATGTTCATTATCGTGTTCGATCACACACGTTCTTTAAGCAAATGGTATCACTTTCACATCATTCATGTGCTTCAAGGTGCGGGGATTGGACTGCTCTTTGTCCTGCTGCAAGCTGCAGTAGAACAGTGGCTGCCTAATCACTGGCTTGATGACGGGGGGATAAATAAACAGCTGATACACGCATTTCGACTGCCGGAATTGATGGTCGTCATGCTGGGTGTTGCTTGTATTGAAGAAACGTTATTTCGCGGAATCTTGCAATCGATCATCGGTTTTTGGGCAGCCAATGTGATTTTTGCATTGATTCATTTTCGTTACCTCAAACAACCGGTTTTATTATTCTTTATCGTTGGCATTAGTTTCATCTTGGGCGGACTTCGCGAAGTATCCGGTGGATTGATTGCCCCAATCATCGCACATTTTTTGATCAATAGCTTGCCGGTATTGCTCGAGAAAATGAAGAAAAACAAGCGTACATAAAGAGATCGAACATGAACTCGTCCTATTTTCATCGCATCCTTCATAGTATTGAAATGAGGTGATGGGGCGATGTCTCTAAAAGAATACCGTGATAATGGTCAGATATCCGGAGTTTTGTTTACGATACTAACCGAGATGATCAAAAGAAAGAAGGTCAAAGAACGGTGGGCGCGAAGAGAAGCTGCCGCCGGAATTAGCCTTATGCTTTGTGCCGGTATCGTGATTGTCTCTACTTTTTTATTAAACGCGCGCGCCATTCGTTCGATCCATGACTTTTATATGCGCATCACTCAGCCATTTAGCGTAAGTTTTCTGCTCTTGTCTTTGCTTTTTTTACTCGTTTTTAGTTATACGCACAGCGAAAGAGAAGATGCGGATGATGACTACGACGACCTTAAAGATGAAATCATCGAACGTACAGACGAATTGTGGCCGTCTGAAGAGGTCGATGTGCAAAGCGATACGATTCGCTTTAATGTACTGACTTACTTAAAAAAAGAGTTTGATATTAATCTTTTCTATAAATAAAAGGCTGCTATACCAAAGTTGGAAAGCAGCCTGTTTGATCGATTTGTTCAAGGATCAGAAAATCCTTTTTTTACTTTGCTCTTCCTTAAGTATTTCTACTGCCTCCCGGAAGCGCTGTGAATGAACAATTTCACGCTCACGCAGGTAACCCAGGGAATCGTTGATCATCGGATCATCGGTAACATTAATAATCCATTGATACGTCGATCGCGCTTTTTCTTCTGCAGCAATATCCTCATATAAATCAGCGATTGGGTCGCCTTTGGATTGTAGGCCCATATCAAATTTTTGACCGGCTGCATTATGATAATAAACCGATTTCCCGTGATCGACATAGTGATCGCCGAGACCCGCTTCTCTTAATTGTTCCGGTGTCGCATCTTTTGTCAGTTTATAGACCAAAACTATATTGCAACCATTGGTTAATCATGTTAAAATACAGACACATCAAGAATTTATCAAGTTTCGGTGGTGAATGACTTTGAATAAGACTATTATGGATAACATAAAAAAAGTTGCTATTTACAGTAGGAAAAGCAGGGACGATGAGACTGAGAAGGCTTTAAAACAACAATTAGAAACACAAATTGAAAAATGTGAACAAAATAATTGGGAATATGATGTTTATAAAGAAGTTGGTTCGTCTCAGGATAAACATAGACCTCAATACACTAAAATGGTGAACAGAATTCAAAAATATGACTATGACGCAGTAGTGTGTACAGACCAAGACAGAATAACTCGTTCACAGGGCGGATTTGAAGAATTTCAAGCATTATTACAGGAATATAATGTATTACTTATAACAGATAAAAAGCCATTTGACTATAACAATGATGGTGATGCCTTTGAGGGTACTATTTATGCCTTTGTTGCCAAAATGGAATATATGCAAACAAAGAAAAGGCTAATAAGGGGTAAAAGAGATTCAGCTAGAAAAGGTAATTGGGCTGGGGGAAAGACCCCTGTGGGTTATAGCTATGACCATAGTACAAAAAGGCTTGTACCTGATGAAAATGCCCCTATAATCGAAAGAATTTATTGGTTATATCTGTCAGGTAAGTCCTCTACAGAAATAGAACGAATATTTGACCTAGAGGGGATATTAACGCCATCTGATTCAAAATGGGATAAGGCTAGAATTTCTGCAGTATTAGCTAATCCTGTTTATAAGGGTACGGCTATCTATGGTAGAACAAAAGTATCAAAGATTCATAAAAAACCTTGTGGAAAGCCTAAACAACTAAAGGCTTTAAAGGATGAACAAATAATTAGAGAAAATGCACATAAACCCATCATATCACCTGTGAAATGGGAAAAGGTAAAAGAAATTAGAGAAAGCAGGGCGACTAAGCCGCCAGCGTCTAGAATAGGGAAGGTTATTTTCACAGGCTTAATTAAATGCGGTTTATGCGGAAGAACACATAGCTTTCAAAGAAGAAAAGGGCAAGAACTTCGAATTACATCTTGTCAAACAAGGCATTATTCTGATGATGGAAGTTATACTGTCTGCAAAAACAAAGGTGTAAGACTAGACTTGTTTGAAAAGGTATTCTATGCCAATTTTAGTCAATTTGTTAACAGATTAGAACTGTACTTAGAGGATATAAAGAAAAACATAAGGCAAGACAGTACTAATCCTGCTGATGAAAAAACTATCCTAAAAGCAAACATTAAAAAGATTGCCGCTAGTATCAAAAGGGTGCAAAGAGGTTTCGTAGCGGAAATATACACAGAGGATGAGGCACAAAAGGAAATTAGGCAGTTAAAAACTCAAAAACAAAATTTGGAAAAACAAATAGAAAGATTAGATAGACAATCGAGAAGTGAAAAGATTGGTGAATTGCGGGGGACAGTAAACAAATTAAAATGTCTGCTAAATGGTACATCAGACCTAGAGACAAAGGAAATCAATTATTTGTTAACCACACTGATTGACCATATTGAATATACAAGGGTCGGTGACCATAAGGCAGAAATTAACATTAAAATACATTACAAAGGACAAACAGAGAAGAAGGAAAGCTAACTTCTCTGTTTTTGTTTTGGTGTGTTGATGGGAAAATAGAACATGCCGCTGTAAGGCTATGACAGGCCTTATAGAAGGCTATGCTGTCCATGTGCGGAAAAGGTGAGTTTGATAATCTAAAAATGAGCCATAAATAAGAAATTTGCTCACATAAAAATGAGCCACATGATTTCCAGTATTTCCATTCTCTCTTATGATAGAAAGTGTCCAACAATCTACATAGGGAGAGGAAGAAAAGGATGATCAATATGGCTAACTATCATCGTATCAAATTTCTAAAGGAGGTTGAAGGTCTTTCCCAAAGAGAGATCGCTAAAAAACTGGGTATTTCGAGAAACACGGTGAGTAAATATCTCAAACAGAAGGAGGCTCCAACTACTTTAATCCGTCAACGTTCATACGGAAAGAAAGAATACTCAGAGGAGACGAAACGTGTGTTGCCTATCATTGACCAGTGGCTTGCGGATGATCAAAAAAGCTGGGTCAAACAAAAGCACACCGCAGCGAGAATCTATCAACGTTTAGTAGAGGACTATCACTTTAAAGGATCGGCATCTAATATTCGAAAGATTGTCGCCAAACGCAAACCATCCCATCAGGAAGTCTTCATTCCACTCGAATTTCAATTCGGCCACCAATTCCAATTTGACTGGGGAGAGGCGGATATCATCCTTCAGGGTCGAAAGCAACGTATTTATCTTTTTTGCCTTCAGGTCTCGGCCAGTCGCTTGCGATTTGTTCGAGCTTATACCCACGAAAAGCAGGAAGCCTTTCTGGATGGTTTTGTTCATGCGTTTGAATTTTTAGGTGGTGTACTTACTGAAGGTCTCTTTGATAATTTAAAAACCGCTGTAATGAAGCTATTAAAGGGGCGAGACCGTTTGGAGCAGGAAACCTTTCTGGCGCTTCAAGCCCATTACGGTTTCAAAGCAACTTTCGCTAATCCCCGAAAGGGAAATGAAAAAGGTCGTGTAGAGGGAACGGTTGGGTATACCCGGCGCAATGCTTTTGTTCCCTGTCCAGACGTTCAATCCATGGATGAATTGAATGATGACCTGCTTGATTGGTGCTTAAAGGAAGCCAAACGGAAAACCGTTCCACATACCAGTGAAACCGTTGCACAGGTTTGGGCCAAAGAAAAGCGGACGCTCCGTTCCCTCCCAGAAACAGCTTTTGAAGCGTGCCATCTGGTGTCTTGTAAGGTCAATCCTCTCTCGTTGATCAATATAGAGACGAATCAATACTCGGTGCCCTGTGGTTATGTTGGCCAAGCCGTCTGGGCTAAGAAGTTCGTCGATCGAGTGATCATCGTGGCTCAAAATCAAGTGATCGCCGAACATCCGCGCTCTTATGAACGGTTCAAAATGTTCACTCATCTGGATCACTATTTGGATGTGTTACTAAAGAAACCGCGTGCGATCAGAGATGCCCATCCCTTCCATAGCCCGGAAATCCCAGAAGTGTTCCGGCGATTCCATCAGAAGATGCGTGAACAGGAAGGAGCGGACGGTGATCGCAAGTTTGTCCGACTGCTGCTCCTCCATCGGGAGCTCGGGATGAAGCGTTTAACGCAAGCCATTCAAAAAGCGGAAGAGAAACAAATCTTTCGGTATGAAGCAGTTCATGAGATCATCCAGGAAATGACGAATGATGTCATCGTTACGGATTTACCGAGTGAAAAAGCACCGGATGTCCTAAGGAATTACAAGGTGGATCAAGCCAAT
>NZ_BJMS01000038.1 GCF_006539285.1 Sporolactobacillus inulinus | reverse complement strand
GGAAGTTCATTTCTAATTAGCGGAAGTTCCACTTTTATGCGCTTATCGTTGTACCACAAAGCAAAATCTTAAACTTTGTTTACCTGGAACAAAAAAAAGAGCCCCCCGAAGAGGACCCTTTCTTTGCAATTGAAATCATTCGATGATTTCAGATACAGAACCAGCGCCTACTGTACGGCCGCCTTCACGAATGGAGAATTTCGTACCTTGTTCGATAGCGATCGGGGCAAGCAGTTCAACGTCCATTTCTACGTTGTCGCCAGGCATTACCATTTCTGTTCCTTCTGGAAGAGTAATGGTGCCGGTAACGTCTGTAGTTCTGAAGTAGAATTGCGGACGATAGTTGCTGAAGAATGGCGTATGACGTCCACCTTCTTCTTTTTTCAGAACGTAAACTTGGGCTTTGAACGTTTTGTGAGCAGTTACAGTACCTGGTTTAATCAAAACTTGACCACGTTCGATGCCTTCGCGGTCAACACCACGAAGCAATGCGCCGATGTTATCGCCGGCTTCTGCGAAGTCAAGCGTTTTACGGAACATTTCAACGCCGGTAACGGTTGATTTCTTAGGTGCATCAGTCAAACCAAGAATTTCAACTTCGTCACCGATCTTAACCGTACCACGTTCAACACGGCCGGTTGCTACGGTACCACGGCCTGTGATCGAGAATACGTCTTCGACTGGCATCATGAATGGTTTATCAGTATCACGAACTGGAGTCGGGATGTATTCGTCAACAGCCTTCATCAGGTCGAGAATGTGTTGTTCTTCTTCAGCATCGCCTTGCAATGCTTTCAAAGCAGAACCGCTGATAACCGGAACATCGTCGCCTGGGTAGTCATATTCGCTAAGCAGGTCGCGAACTTCCATTTCTACGAGTTCAAGAAGTTCAGGATCGTCAACTTGGTCGGTTTTGTTCAAGAAGACAACGATCGCTGGAACACCTACTTGGTGTGCAAGAAGGATGTGTTCACGCGTTTGCGGCATCGGACCGTCAACTGCGGATACAACGAGGATTGCACCGTCCATTTGGGCAGCACCGGTGATCATGTTCTTGACATAGTCGGCGTGTCCTGGGCAGTCAACGTGTGCATAGTGACGGGTTTCTGTTTCATATTCAACGTGAGCCGTTGAAATTGTGATCCCGCGTTCACGTTCTTCCGGTGCACCGTCGATGGAATCGTAAGCACGAGCCTGAGCATTACCTGTTTTAGCCAATACAGTTGTAATGGCAGCTGTCAGGGTTGTTTTACCGTGGTCAACGTGACCAATTGTACCAATGTTAACATGGGGTTTTGTGCGTTCATAATGTTCTTTAGCCATGGATTAGTAATCCTCCTTTAATTCAATAGAAAGTTTTAATTTATATGCAGTAAGAAAGTTGGCAGGCTTAGGCCGCCATCTTCCCTAGCTTACAATAAAACATTAGGTGTGACAATTAATTTAGCAAGCGGAAATGAAAATCAAGCTTCGCCGGTTGCCTTCTTAATAATTTCTTCACTGACGCTCTTCGGCACTTGTTCATAGTGGTCGAATTGCATCGTAAAGGTGCCGCGTCCCTGTGTTGAAGAACGCAGGTTTGTTGCATAGCCGAACATTTCTGCAAGAGGAACATGGGCATTAACAACTTGAACACCTTGGCGTGCTTCCATACCGTCAACACGACCACGGCGACTGGTGATGTCACCCATAATATCTCCCAAATATTCTTCCGGCATGCTGACTTCCACTTTCATGATCGGTTCAAGGATTACCGGAGCGCAGACATTTTTAGCTGCCTTCAGTGCCATTGAAGCGGCAACCTTAAACGCCATTTCACTGGAATCGACATCGTGGTAAGATCCGTCAACAAGCGCTGCTTTCACATCGATGAGCGGATAGCCAGCAAGAAGACCGTTCTGCAACGCATCTCTCAGACCTGCTTCAACTGCAGGAACATATTCACGCGGAACGACACCACCGACAATCTTGTTCTCAAAGATAAAGCCTTCGCCCTCTTTTTGAGGTTCGAATTCGATCCAAACGTGACCGTATTGACCACGACCACCGGACTGACGAATAAATTTACCTTCGGCTTTGCCTGCCTTCGTAAACGTTTCGCGATAAGCAACCTGAGGGTTACCTACGTTCGCATCCACTTTGAATTCACGGCGCAGACGGTCAACGATAATATCGAGGTGAAGCTCGCCCATACCACCAATGATGGTTTGACCGGTTTCTTCATCCGTATGTGTCTTGAAGGTCGGATCTTCTTCAGCCAGTTTTGCCAGCGCGATGCCCATCTTATCCTGATCGGCTTTCGACTTTGGTTCGATGGCAACGTGGATAACCGGATCAGGGAATTCCATCGATTCAAGTACGATTGGATGGTCACCATCGCACAGTGTATCACCAGTTGTCGTATTCTTCAAACCTACTGCAGCAGCGATATCGCCGGAAAATACTTCCTTGATTTCGCTTCTGTGGTTCGCGTGCATCTGAAGAATACGTCCCATACGTTCACGATTGTCCTTCGTTGAGTTCTGAACATAAGAACCCGCTTCAATTGACCCGGAGTAAACACGGAAGAACGTCAGCTTACCAACGAACGGGTCGGTCATAACTTTAAATGCTAGAGCTGCAAACGGTCCCTTATCGTCTGCCGGACGTGTTTCTTCTTCGTCGGTATCCGGAACGTTACCTTTAATTGGCGGCACGTCAAGCGGTGAAGGCAGGTAATCGATGGCGGCATCCAGTACGTGCTGTACCCCTTTGTTTTTGAAAGCTGTTCCGCAAAGGACAGGATAGAATTTAACATCACATGTTGCTTTACGAATAGCGGCCTTCAATTCCTCAACGGAGATTTCCTCTCCATTGAGATACTTTTCCATGAGATCGTCATCAACGTCGGCAACGGCTTCGACGAGTTTTTCATGGTATTCTTCAGCCTGTTCTTTGTATTCATCCGGAATCTCTTCCGCATCAACAATCGATCCAAGGTCGTCTTCGTAAATGTAAGCCTGCATCGTAACCAAGTCAATTTCGCCCAGATAATTATCTTCAGCACCCATTGGCAACTGAATCGGATGGGCATTAGCTTGGAGACGTTCATGCAGTGTTTTGCAAGAATAGAGGAAATCGGCACCGATTTTATCCATCTTGTTAACAAATACAATTCTTGGTACATGATAGGTAGTCGCTTGACGCCAAACGGTTTCCGTTTGCGGTTCAACACCGGACTGCGCATCAAGAACCGTTACCGCACCATCAAGAACACGAAGTGAACGTTCTACTTCAACCGTAAAGTCCACGTGTCCTGGGGTATCGATAATGTTAATTCGATGGTCTTTCCATTGAGCCGTCGTTGCAGCGGAAGTAATCGTGATTCCGCGTTCCTTTTCCTGTTCCATCCAGTCCATTTGTGAAGCCCCTTCATGGGTCTCACCAATTTTATGAATACGGCCTGAATAGAAGAGAATACGCTCGGTCGTTGTCGTCTTGCCAGCATCAATGTGGGCCATGATACCAATATTGCGCGTCTTTTCCAAGGAGAATTCCCTTGCCATGGTTTTCTCTCCTTCCTTTGATGTATTGTTTTATTACCAGCGATAGTGAGCAAATGCTTTGTTTGCTTCAGCCATCTTGTGCATGTCTTCGCGTTTCTTGACTGATGCACCCGTATTGTTCGATGCATCAATGATTTCATTAGCTAATCGTTCAACCATCGTCGTTTCACCGCGAAGGCGTGAATAATTCACTAAGTAGCGAAGTCCAAGCGTCGTCCGGCGTTCCGGGCGAACTTCTATCGGCACTTGGTAGTTTGAACCGCCGACACGGCGTGCCTTTACTTCGAGTACAGGCATAACGTTTTTCAACGCTTGTTCGAAAACTTCCATTGGTTCTTGATTGGTACGTTCTTTGATTAGATCAAATGCCTGATAGAGAATGGTTTGTGCCTTTCCCTTTTTTCCATCTTGCATAATCCGGTTGATCAAACGAGTGACCAATTTGGAATTATACATCGGATCAGGCAGTACATCGCGTCTTTCGACAGGGCCTTTTCTAGGCATATTAATTCCTCCTCCCAGTTAGTCTTATAATCAAGCCTTAGGTTTCTTTGCGCCGTATTTCGAGCGGCCTTGCTTACGGTCCGTAACGCTCGCCGTATCCAAAGCACCGCGGATGATATGGTAACGCACACCAGGGAGGTCCTTCACACGTCCACCGCGAATCAATACAACACTGTGTTCCTGAAGGTTGTGTCCGATTCCTGGAATGTAAGCATTGACTTCGATGTTGTTTGACAAACGAACACGTGCATATTTACGAAGCGCCGAGTTCGGCTTCTTCGGTGTCATTGTGCCGACACGGGTGCACACGCCTCTCTTTTGTGGAGCAAAATCATCAGTCAGTGATTTTTTGAAACTGTTGTAACCTCTGTTCAATGCAGGTGCCGTAGATTTCTTAATCTTTGACTTGCGTCCATGACGAATTAATTGGTTAATTGTAGGCATTTACCTGTTCCTCCTTTCAAGTTTTCTAAATCCACTGATCCAGGCGGTTCTTTTCTCGCGCAAAAAATTGTTTTTGCAAGGCTGCCCCTGCAAAAACATCATTTTTTTATCGCAACAGCCGATGCCCCGACTTCAATGCCGCAGGCCTGACCTAATTTCTTCATTGAGGCCACCGTACTCACAGGCACCTTCAATTCTTCCGCAAGTGTCAGTACTTTATTGGTTACACGTAAATCGGCGTCTTCAGCAATAATAACCTCTTTAACACGGTTTTCTTTTAATGCCTTAATTGCCTGTTTCGTGCCAATAATCACATCGTTCTTCGATTGCGTCACTTTTTCATAAGACATGACTCTATATCCTCCAAAGTAACTAGGGTAAAAAGAACACTCAGATATAATAGCACCAGCAGCTGACCATTGTCAATGCATGAATCAACTTTCTTGGTTAATCAATGCGCCGGCTGGTTCCGCTGCAGGGTCTGCAGTGGTCGTCTGACCGTCTGTTGTCTCTACAACAACATTGCGATACTTCGGCATACCTGTTCCTGCCGGAATCAGTTTACCGATAATTACATTTTCCTTCAGACCGAGCAATTCATCAACCTTGCCCTTAATCGCTGCATCAGTCAGCACGCGCGTCGTTTCCTGGAAGGAAGCGGCGGACAGGAAGGAGTCGGTTTCAAGCGCTGCTTTTGTAATTCCGAGCAGTACCGGATGTCCGGTTGCCGGAAGTTTACGGTGCAGCAGAACATCCCGGTTTTCTTCCTTGAAGCGGTGAATGTCAACAAGAGCGCCCGGTAATACGGAAGTATCACCACTGTCAATAACGCGAATTTTGCGCATCATCTGACGCACCATGACCTCGACGTGCTTGTCGCCGATTTCAACCCCCTGCATCCGGTAAACTTTCTGAACTTCGCGAAGCAGATAATTTTGTACGCCTTGCAGTCCGACGATGTGGAGCAACTCTTTTGGATCAATAGATCCACCGATCAAGGCCTGACCTGCCTTAACCTCATTGCCCTCAGCAACTTTCATACGCGCACTGAGCGGTACTGTGTAGGTACGTGTTTCCAGCGCACCTTTAACAATAACTTCACGTTTGTCCTTCAGTTCGGTAACAGACGTAACGGTTCCGTCAATCTCTGAAATCGTAGCCTGACCTTTAGGGTTGCGAGCCTCAAACAATTCCTGGATACGCGGGAGACCTTGCGTGATATCGTCCCCGGCAACACCGCCGGTATGGAAGGTACGCATGGTCAGCTGGGTACCTGGTTCACCAATCGATTGAGCAGCAATGATACCGACGGATTCGCCGACTTCAACTTCCGCACCAGTGGCCAAGTTGCGACCGTAGCATTTCTTGCAGACGCCGTGACGGGTCTCACATGTAAATGCCGTGCGAATTTCAACCTCAGTAATTCCGGCTTGAACGATCTTGGTAGCTGTTTCTTCATCGATCATTTCATTCTTGTGAACCAGTACTTCATCGGTGTCCGGATGGTATACGATCTGGTTCGCCGTACGTCCGACCAGACGATCGTAGAGGCTTTCAATTTCTTCTGTGCCTTCACGAATCGCATGAACAAGGATGCCGCGATCCGTACCACAGTCGTCCTCTCTGACGATGACGTCTTGGGCAACATCGACCAAACGGCGGGTCAGATAACCTGAGTTTGCCGTCTTAAGCGCGGTATCGGCAAGTCCCTTACGTGCGCCGTGAGTGGAGATAAAGTATTCCAGCACGGTCAGACCTTCACGGAAACTTGAGATAATCGGCAGTTCGATGATTCGCCCGGATGGATCGGCCATCAAACCACGCATACCGGCAAGCTGAGTAAAGTTCGACGCGTTACCACGGGCACCGGAGTCACTCATCATAAAGATCGGGTTCGTCTTAACCAGGGAATTCATCAGCTTGGATTGGATTGTATCTTTTGCACCGCTCCAGATGCCGACAATGCGTTCATACCGTTCGTCTTCGGTAATCAAACCGCGACGGAACTGTTTCGTTACTTTTTCTACATTTTCTTCGGCTGCATCCAGAATCTCTTGCTTTTCCGGAAGCACGATAACGTCGGATACACCGACCGTAATTCCTGCTTTAGTAGAATACTGGAAGCCGAGTGCTTTGAGACGATCAAGGAATTTAGAAGTCTCGGTTACTTTATATTTCTTGAAAACTTCCGCAATGATATGACCGAGATAGCCTTTTTTGAACGGCAGAATTTCATCGCGTGATGCGATCTCCTTAGGAATATCCGTTCCCATTGGGACAAAATACTTGTCGGGAGTCGCAACCTGCAAGTTTTTATCGGTCGGCTCATTAATATACGGGAACGCCGGCGGAAGTACATGGTTAAAGATCAACTTGCCCGGTGTGGTCAGCAAGTACTGCTTATTCTGTTCTTCCGTAAACGTCGGATTATGCGTTGACGCAGCCGGAATAGCAATCCGAGAGTGCAAGTGCACATAGCCGTTGTAATAAGCAAGCATCGCTTCATCACTGTTCTTGAATACCTTGCCTTCGCCGCGGGCACCTTTTCGTTCCAGTGTCAGGTAATAGTTCCCAAGCACCATATCCTGTGAAGGTGTAACGATCGGCTTTCCGTCCTTAGGGTTCAGGATGTTTTGCGCACCAAGCATCAAGAGGCGTGCTTCAGCTTGCGCTTCTGCGGAAAGCGGAACGTGAACGGCCATCTGGTCACCGTCGAAGTCCGCATTATAAGCGGTACATACAAGCGGATGAAGACGAATGGCACGTCCTTCAACAATTCTCGGTTCGAATGCTTGAATTCCCAAACGGTGCAGCGTAGGCGCACGGTTCAACAGAACCGGGTGTTCTTTAATGACATCTTCGAGCACACCCCATACGTCCGGGTGAATTTTTTCCACCTTGCGTTTTGCGCTCTTAATGTTGTTGGCAATACCGCGGTGCACTAATTCTTTCATCACAAATGGTTTGAACAACTCCAAAGCCATTTCTTTTGGGAGACCGCATTGATACATCTGCAGCGACGGACCTACTGCAATAACAGATCGACCAGAGTAGTCGACACGTTTTCCGAGCAGGTTCTGACGGAAACGTCCCTGTTTCCCTTTGAGCATGTGAGAAAGGGACTTCAATGGCCGGTTGCCTGGCCCGGTAACCGGACGGCCGCGGCGGCCGTTGTCGATCAGTGAGTCAACTGCTTCCTGCAACATCCGCTTTTCGTTCTGAACAATGATGCTCGGGGCACCAAGTTCAAGAAGACGTTTCAGACGGTTGTTACGGTTGATGACTCTTCGATACAGGTCGTTCAAGTCGGACGTTGCGAAACGTCCGCCGTCCAATTGGACCATCGGGCGCAGTTCCGGTGGAATAACCGGCAGTACGTCCAGAATCATCCAAGAAGGTTCGTTGCCAGATTCACGGAATGCCTCAATGACTTCGAGTCTTTTGACCGCGCGCGTTCTTCTCTGACCTTGGACCGTTTTCAATTCTTCTTGCAACTCATTGGATTCTTTATCCAAATCAACATCTTGCAAGAGTTTTTTAATGGATTCCGCACCCATGCCTGCTTTAAAAGTATTGCCGTATTTTTCACGATACGCGCGGTATTCTTTTTCAGAGAGCAGTTGTTTTTTCTCAAGCGGTGTGTCACCGGGTTCGGTCACCACGTACGATGCAAAGTAGATGACTTCTTCCAAAGCTCTTGGCGACATATCCAGTAAAAGACCCATGCGGCTTGGAATCCCTTTAAAATACCAGATATGGGAAACCGGAGCAGCGAGTTCAATATGGCCCATGCGCTCTCTGCGAACTTTAGCCCGGGTTACTTCAACGCCGCAGCGATCACAAACAACGCCCTTATAACGGACACGTTTGTATTTGCCGCAATGGCATTCCCAGTCTTTGGTCGGTCCGAAAATGCGTTCGCAGAACAAGCCGTCCTTTTCCGGTTTCAATGTCCGATAGTTGATGGTCTCAGGTTTTTTTACTTCACCGTGGGACCAAGACCTGATCTTATCAGGTGAAGCTAAACCAATCTTCATAAATTCAAATTTATTGACATCCAGCAAGGGGGCAACCTCCCTTATATTTTCAGTGCTTGGCAAAAAGTGCCATCGCTTTTGTTCACCGAGCTGTTGTATTAGAAAATCGTTTAGGCATACAAAGGAAAAAGCGTTTTAACCATTTCCTTTGTGCCGAACGGATTCTATTAAGAGGTTGATTCATTAAACTTGCACATTGAGATTATCGTCCAGCGACTCTTCTTCGTCTTCAAGCTCTTTGATTACGATTTCCGAATGGTCGCCGTCGAGTACCTTAACATCCATACCAAGACTTTGCAGTTCTTTAATGAGCACCTTGAACGATTCAGGGACACCCGGTTCAGGAACGTTGTCGCCTTTGACAATGGATTCGTAGGTTTTTACACGTCCGACAACATCATCCGACTTAACCGTCAGAATTTCTTGAAGGGTGTGCGCGGCGCCGTATGCTTCCAGTGCCCAAACTTCCATTTCACCAAATCTCTGGCCACCGAATTGCGCTTTACCACCAAGTGGCTGCTGCGTAACCAGAGAGTATGGTCCAGTTGAACGCGCGTGCAGCTTATCGTCAACCATGTGTGCCAGCTTGATCATGTACATGACACCAACAGAAACGCGGTTGTCAAATGGTTCACCCGTGCGACCGTCATAAAGCACTGTTTTGCCGTCTCGTGAAAGTCCTGCTTCTTCGAGCGTGCTCCAAACATCTTCTTCGCGCGCACCATCGAATACAGGAGTCGCAATGTGAATGCCCATTTCGCGAGCCGCCATACCGAGGTGAAGTTCAAGAACCTGACCGATGTTCATACGGGAAGGCACACCGAGTGGATTAAGCATGATATCCAGCGGGCGTCCGCTCGGCAGGAACGGCATATCTTCTTCAGGAAGGATTTTGGAGATGACACCTTTGTTTCCGTGTCGTCCGGCCATTTTGTCCCCTTCATGAATTTTACGTTTCTGAACGATATAAACGCGAACCAATTCATTGACACCCGGCGGCAGTTCATCGCCCGCCTCGCGTGTAAAGATCTTAACATCGTGCACGATACCGCCGCCGCCATGTGGTACCTTCAGCGATGTATCACGCACTTCGCGTGCTTTTTCACCGAAAATTGCATGGAGCAGTCGTTCTTCAGCTGTAAGTTCCGTAACCCCTTTTGGCGTAACCTTTCCGACGAGAATATCGCCGTCGCGCACTTCTGCACCAACACGGATAATACCGCGGTCATCGAGGTTCTTCAGCGCATCCTCGCCGACGTTCGGAATGTCTCGGGTAATATCTTCCGGCCCGAGTTTCGTGTCACGTGCATCAGATTCATATTCTTCAATATGAATAGAGGTGTAAACATCGTCTTTCACCAGTTTTTCACTCATGATAACGGCATCTTCATAGTTATATCCGTTCCAAGTCATGAATCCGACCAATACGTTGCGGCCTAATGCGAGTTCGCCCATGTCCATGGAAGGACCATCAGCAATAATCTCGCCCTTGGAAACAACATTACCGGTTTTGACAATCGGTTTTTGGTTGTAGCACATTCCTTGGTTCGAACGTTCGAATTTAGCGAGTTTATAAGTCACAACATCTCCAGCTACGTCACGTCCATCAATATTCTCCAGCGTGCGAATCTTGATCACGCGGGCGGACACATATTCAACGCGGCCGCGGAACTTCGAACGAATTGCCGCTCCTGAATCGCGAGCGGACACATATTCCATACCGGTTCCGACAAGCGGCGCTTGCGGACGGAGCAGCGGAACGGCCTGACGCTGCATGTTGGCACCCATCAATGCACGGTTCGAGTCGTCGTTGGCAAGGAAAGGAATACATGCCGATGCAACTGAAACAACCTGCTTTGGTGATACGTCCATGTAGTCGACGCGTTCCTTATGAACAACCAGGTTCTCACTTCTGAACCGGGCGAGAATATGATCTTCAAGAAATTCTCCGTCATCGCTCAGTTCAGCGTTTGCCTGAGCAACAACATAGTTATCCTCTTCATCGGCGGTTAAGTAGTCAATATGCTCGGTAACCTTTCCAGTGTCCGGATCAACACGGCGGTATGGCGTTTCAATAAAACCGTATTTATTGACACGTGCATAACTTGACAACGAGTTGATCAGACCGATATTTGGGCCTTCAGGCGTTTCAATCGGGCACATACGACCATAGTGTGAATAGTGAACGTCACGCACTTCCATGCCGGCACGTTCACGAGTCAAACCGCCGGGTCCAAGAGCCGACAGACGGCGCTTATGCGTGAGTTCGGCCAGCGGGTTTGTCTGGTCCATGAACTGTGAAAGCTGTGAGCTTCCGAAGAATTCTTTGATCGACGCAATAACCGGGCGAATATTGATCAATGCCTGTGGCGTGATGCTGTTCGTATCTTGAATCGACATACGTTCACGGATGACCCGTTCCATTCGCGACAAGCCGATCCGGAACTGGTTCTGCAGCAATTCGCCTACCGAACGCAGACGGCGATTCCCCAAGTGGTCGATGTCATCGGTATCGCCAATGCCGTGAAGCAGATCAAAGAAATAGTTGATTGAAGAAAGAATATCGGCAGGGGTAATGTGCTTGATTGATCGGTCAATCTCGCAGTTGCTCATTACACTGACTACCTTGCCCTTATCTTCTTCAAGAGGTGAGTAAACATCGATCTTCTGTACACGGATCGTTTGACCGGCAATAACGCCTTCAGACGGTGTATAGTCAACAAAGCCTAACTTTTTCTCAATCGTCGGCAATAGACGGTCAAGCGTCCGGCGGTCAAGAAGTGTGCCTTCATCAGCAACAATTTCTCCCGTTTCCGGATCAACCAGTTTCTGTGCGAGTCTCTGGTTGAACAATCTATTTTTGATGTGGAGCTTCTTATTCATCTTGTAGCGGCCGACATTCGCCAGATCATAGCGTTTCGGGTCGAAGAAACGTGCTTCAAGAAGACTTTTCGCATTTTCTACGGTTGGCGGTTCGCCCGGACGCAGACGCTCGTATATTTCAACGAGTGCTTTATCCGTGCTGTCGGTGTTATCTTTTTCCAAAGTGTTTCTCAGATAGTCGTCTTCACCTAGAAGATCGATAATCTCTTGATCCGTACTAAACCCAAGAGAACGCAAAAGAACCGTTACAGGGACTTTCCGCGTACGGTCAATTCTCACATAGACAACATCTTTGGCATCCGTTTCATATTCCAGCCAAGCGCCTCGGTTTGGAATAACCGTTGCACCAAAGCCTTTTTTTCCGTTTTTGTCAACTTTGTCATTAAAGTAAACGCTCGGCGAACGTACCAACTGGGAGACGATGACTCGCTCAGCTCCATTGATAATGAAGGTACCGGCTTCAGTCATTAATGGGAAATCCCCCATAAATACTTCTTGTTCCTTTACTTCGCCTGTTTCTTTATTGATCAGTCGCACTTTTACGCGAAGCGGTGCAGCATAGGTTACATCGCGCGACTTCGATTCGTCAACCGAATACTTTGGTTCTCCCAAACTATAGTCGACGAATTCCAAAATCAGATTACCTGTAAAGTCTTCCACCGGAGAAATGTCTTGAAACATTTCCCGAATTCCTTCATCGAGGAACCACTGATAGGAGGCGGTCTGAATTTCAATAAGATTAGGGAGTTCCAGCACTTCTTTAATCCGAGCGTAGCTCCTGCGTTGGCGGTGGCGTCCGTATTGTACGAGTTGACCTGTCAACTATTTCACCCCTCAAATCAAGCATATTGAAAAAATCGGCAAACCAATACTTCTTGAGCTTACCGCTGTTCAAAAATTATTTTGTTAGCATTCCCTAAAAAAGAAATACTTATACCTATAATTTTACCCATGTTAGCATTAAAACATAATAGCATAGAGGGTATCTGTTGTCAATCTTTTCTTGCACACAAAATATAATAGCCCTTTTTCTTTGCCGCAACATCGACGCGATCAAATAAGGCTTGCAGCATTTTCAGTGCGGACGGCGCCCCTTGCTTCTTTTGAATAACGGTCCACAGCTCACCGCCATGTTTCAAAAAGCGGTGGGCATCGCGAAAAATTTGATGCACAACTTGTTTTCCGGCACGGATCGGTGGATTCGTCACAATTGCTGCAAAGTCGCCCGTTACCTTTTCAAATAGTGAGCTCTGCAGAACAACAGGATGCACTTGATTTTCTTGGGCATTCTTTGCTGCCAGTACAACCGCGCGTTCGTTAATATCAACCATAAGCATGTCTCGTTCTGGAAAAGTCTTGGCTAAAGCAATGCCAATCGGACCATAGCCGCACCCCATATCCAAAAATGCTCCGGAAATTTGTGGTTCGCAAAACGTTTCGATCAGTAGTGCAGAGCCAAAATCAATCGCGTTTTTTGAAAAAACACCGGCATCGGTCGTAAACACAAAATTGCGCTGACGCAATGTCGCGCTCAGTGAATGAGGATTGCTTTTCACATGAGGGTGCTCTGAATAGTAGTGTTCTGTCAACTCAATCATCCCCTTGAAAACCAGCTACGCTCCGCAATGACGAATCATTGTTTTCACTCATTTAGTTTCGCAAATGCGACTTTCATTCATCACGTTGCGCACCGCGAACCTCCTCAGACAGGGCAGGAATCTTCGGGGTCTCGCTGGCACGCATCAATAAGGCGCGCTCCCGCAGGCGCCAGAGCACCTCAGCTTTGATTCTTTACCTAGACACTGGTCTATTGGTTTGAAGTAGAGGCAAAATCATAAACTTTCTTTACCTGTGAAAAAAAGAAAAGGCCCGCGCAAGCGCGGGCCTTTTCAAGAACTTATTTCAGTTCTACTTTTGCGCCAACTTCTTCGAGTTTGCCTTTGATTTCTTCGGCTTCTTCTTTAGCAGCGCCTTCTTTAACAGCCTTCGGAACACCGTCAACTAATGCTTTTGCGTCTTTCAGGCCGAGACCAGTAATTTCGCGAACAATTTTGATAACCTTGATTTTTTGTGAACCAGTTTCTGCCAGAACAACATCAAATTCAGTTTTTTCTTCAGCTGCTGCACCTGCTGCACCTGCCGGAGCGGCAACCTGAGCTGCTGCGGTAACACCAAATTCATCTTCAATTGCTTTAACAAGATCGTTCAATTCGAGAACGGACATTTCCTTAATCGCGCCAATGATTTCTTCTTTAGTCATTGTATATGTTCCTCCTTATAATTCGGTTTGTAGTAGTCAATCAGCTTACGCTTCTTGTTCTTTTTGTTCGGCAACGGCTTTGACACCCAAAGCGATGTTGCGGATTGGAGCCTGCAGAACATTTGCCAGCATCGAGAGAAGTCCTTCTCTGGACGGCAGTTCTGCCAGCGCCTTGATTTCGTCTAGCGAAGTCAGTTTGCCTTCGATGACACCTGCTTTGATTTCGAGTGCTTCATGTTCTTTAGCAAAGGTGTACAGTACTTTTGCCGGAGCAATAACGTCATCTTTGCTGAACGAAATAGCAGTCGGACCGGTCAAAGCATCATCAAGATCGGTCAAGCCGGCAATTTCTGTTGCGCGGCGTGCAAATGTATTTTTGTACACCTTGTAGTCAACGCCTGCTTCACGCAGTTGCTTGCGCAATTCAGTCACTTCTGCAACAGAAAGGCCGCGGTAATTGACAGCAATCGTTGCAACGCTCTCTTTAAGCTTTGCAGCAATTTCATCAACGACCAATTTCTTTTGATCCAAGATTTTTTGGTTGCTCATGTCTTGGGCACCTCCTCTTTCGTTATTTATCCGTATCAGTTGTTGTCCCAAAATCCAAGTCTATCAAAAAGCCCTCGAATCCGAAGAGTCGAGGGCATGATCTATCAAACAGATTAGTTATCAAGAATTTGCTAAACCTCGGCTGGGTTTTCATTAAGCATAAACTATGCCCCTGCTGTCTACGGCTAATCATTCAATTCACAACAAGAATCATTATACTGAGTTTGAAACAGTATGTCAACTCAGATCTTCATCCATTCGTGTGGTTATTTT
The DNA here is from genome assembly GCF_006539285.1 of Sporolactobacillus inulinus. Classification (GTDB taxonomy): domain Bacteria; phylum Bacillota; class Bacilli; order Bacillales; family Sporolactobacillaceae; genus Sporolactobacillus; species Sporolactobacillus inulinus. The sequence goes on along the minus strand of NZ_BJMS01000038.1, from coordinate 16,406 downwards.
GCGGAAGCAAGCGATACTTTGACGCCAGGTCCCATTGTTGAAGAAATCGCAATGTTCTTCATGTACGTACCTTTTGCTGCAGCTGGCTTCACTTTGAGCAGCGTTTCAATCAACACCTTAAAGTTTTCAACCAGTTTCTCGTCGTCAAAAGAAACCTTACCGATTGGCACATGAACGTTTCCGTCTTTTTGTGCACGGTATTCTACTTTACCGGCTTTGATTTCTTTAACTGCTTTTTCAACATCAAAAGTTACCGTACCAGTCTTCGGGTTCGGCATCAGGCCTTTAGGTCCGAGAACACGTCCGAGACGGCCGACTTGAGCCATCATGTCCGGCGTTGCGACCACAACATCAAAGTCGAACCAGCCATCGTTAATTTTTTCAACGTATTCTGTTTCGCCAACGTAATCTGCTCCGGCAGCTTCTGCTTCCTTTGCTTTTTCACCTTTAGCAAAAACGAGCACGCGTTGCGTTTTACCTGTTCCGTTCGGCAGTACCACTGCACCGCGGACCTGCTGATCGTTCTTCCGAGTGTCGACGCCCAAACGGACCGCAACATCAACGGATTCGTCGAAACCAGCAGAAGCAATTTTCTTTACCAAGCCGACTGCTTCATCGATGGCGTACGCGTTTGTACGATCAACAGCTTTAGCTTGTTCTTGATACTTTTTACCTCTTTTAGCCATTTGAAATCCTCCTTCGTGGTATTAACGGTTTGCATATGACCTCCCACCAACCAAAAACCAAAACGCACAGGATAAAGCATACGTTTTATCCGTGCGGCACACGATCAGTCTTCGACAACGATGCCCATACTGCGTGCGGTTCCTTCAACCATACGCATTGCGGCTTCAACATCTGCCGCGTTCAGATCAGGCATTTTCTGTTCGGCAATCGCACGGACTTTGTCGCGTTTGATTGTCGCAACCTTTTTCGTATTCGGTTCGCCTGAACCGGATTCGATGCCGGTTTCCTTCTTCAGAAGAACGGCTGCCGGCGGTGTTTTCGTGATGAACGTAAAGGAACGATCTTCGAAAACGGTGATTTCAACTGGGATGATCAGACCTGCTTGATCGGATGTCCGAGCGTTGAATTCCTTACAAAAGCCCATAATGTTAACGCCCGCCTGGCCCAGTGCAGGACCAACTGGCGGAGCCGGATTTGCTTTACCTGCTGGAATTTGCAGTTTCACTAGCTTGACTACTTTCTTTGCCATGAGAGCACCTCCCTATAACGATTTGTGGTACGGGTCTGCCCCTCCCACTCATACACTGCCTCTATGGCTTCTTGCACTTCATGTGTTGCTTTGGTGAGATTGGATAAAATCATACAAACATCAAGATTATACAATCGGCAAGCATAAATTGCAAGGTTTGATCCGTTGTATTTTAGGAGTACAGCCTTAGTCGAGTTTCGACACTTGGTCAAAATCCAATTCGAGCGGGGTTTCCCGGCCAAACATATTCACATGCACTTTCAACTTGCCTTTTTCTTCGTCAATATTTTCAATGCTTCCGACAAAATCGGCAAACGGCCCTTCCTTGACTTTGACTTGTTCTTTAAGTTCAAAGTCAACATTGGCCGGTTTTTCTTTGAGTCCCATCTGTTTCAGAATGGCATCGACTTCTTCAGGAAGCAGCGGAATCGGTTTTGATCCGGCACCGGTTGAGCCGACAAACCCGGTGACACCCGGTGTATTGCGTACAACATACCAGGAGTCGTCCGTCATCACCATTTCGGCCAGCACATAGCCTGGGAATACTTTTTTCATCGCGGTCTTTTTTTGACCGTTCTTCACTTCCGTTTCTTCTTCCATTGGTACAAGGATACGAAAAATTTTATCCGTCATCCCCATTGTTTCTACCCTTTTTTCAAGGTTCGTTTTTACTTTGTTTTCATAACCCGAGTATGTGTGAACTACATACCAGCTCTTCTCCATATCGTTCTTCCTCCAAATAACTGGCCTCCCGCAGTTTACCTGCGAGCGTCAATCATTGATTTGTTATCACGCGCAGAAGCTCAGAAATTCCAAGATCAACAACAACGAAAAAGAGCGCCAGAAAAACAACGGTAATAATTACAGTAACCGTGTATTTCAACAATTCTTTTCCTGTCGGCCAAGTGACTTTTTTCGATTCAACGACAATGTCTCGGAAAAATCTTCCAGTTCCCTTAATCATGCCCGCCATAGGTGCTACCTCCGCTTATCAAAATTATTTCGGTGTTCGTCGTTTTGTATATGTCTTGCAAGTCCAGTACAAGATGCGGATTACTCACATGTCATAAGCCCGGATTTGCTTTTCTAAACTAATCTTAAGGGTGCGGGATCGGGACAGGCACGCTCACTCCGACTCTTGCCTGCCCGGAGATGATGTCTGCTTTTCTGCAAGTAAAAGAAAGAAAGGCGTAAAACCGCCTCTCTTGACGTTCTTCATATACTCTTCAAACTTATCACAAGTAACAATAGCATGTCAACAAGCGCATGGGCTCGGAGGCGGTCCTCAAATACTGAATTCTTCCACATGCATGCAGTGTTCTAATTTCCGCTTCACGCGTTGCAGCGCATTGTCGATCGACTTCACATGACGTTTCAAGTCAACAGAAATTTCCTGATAGGTTCTGCCGTCCAAATACTGCCGGAGTACTTTGCGCTCCAAGTCACTGAGTACTTGGGACAGTTTTTCCTCGATATCATCGCACTCTTCGCGGCTAATCAGCATCTGCTCGGGATTGCTCATCTTTGATTCGCACACCACATCCATCAGCGTTCGTTCCGATTCCTCATCATAAATCGGTTTATCAAGCGAAATGTATGAATTTAATGGAATATGCTTTTGACGCGTCGCTGTCTTAACCGCCGTAATCATCTGGCGCGTGATACATAGTTCTGCAAACGCCTTAAACGAAGCCAGCTTGTCCCCACGATAGTCGCGAATTGCTTTAAAAAGACCGATCATGCCCTCTTGAATGATGTCTTCTCGATCTGCGCCAACGAGGAAATAGGCCCTCGCTTTTGCGCGCACAAAGTTTTTATATTTAAAAATGAGATACTCCAAGGCTTGGTTATTTCCCTCTTGAATCGCTTTCAATAGTTCTGTGTCTTTTTGTAAAACAAAAGCTGCATTTGCCTTAACCGGATTATCAATCATCTTTAAACCCCCCGAGCACTAGATGCCTTTTGTTGTGTGAACATTATACATTATAATTTTCGAAATCGTCAATCATTTTCAGAAACCTCTGCGCATTTGTTCCAATTTTCTACGTGTCGCCTCATCAAGATAAATTTTTGTGATCGATGCTTTGCGTTCATTGCTTGTGCTTTTCTTTATTTCCCGCTCAATTTGGCGGATTTCCTCAATGAGTTCTCGTGACGGTTTTCGCAGCGCGCCTTGTGAAAAAACCGCCCACTGTTCAGCCATATCCGAGGTTGCGACATGAATACGTGTCTTCACATTTTGCAGTTTTTTAATCAACCCCTCAATCTTTTGATCGGCCTTCTCGCTCTTTTTGGTATAGATTATATCGATCTTGGATTTCTTGGTTTTTGTTTCTTTACCCGGAAGCAGATAGGCATCAAAAATCAGTATGACCTGCCAGCCGGTGACCGATTGATACTCCGACAGCTTATCGATCAGCATATCGCGTGCACACTCAAAGTCATCCTTTTGAATTTGTTTCAGCTCAGTCCAGGCACCGATAACATTGTAGCCGTCGACAATCAGAATATCTTTCATGGCGCGTCATCCTTGCTTTTCACGGCGCCGAAGCACTTCGTACATGAGCAGGCTGGCTGCAACAGAAGCGTTCAGCGAAGTTACCTTGCCCTTCATCGGCAGACGGATCAGAAAATCGCATTTCTTGCGTATTAGCTGCGACATTCCTGCTCCTTCATTTCCGATCACAAGACACAACGGCATCGTGAAATCTGCTGAACGGTAATCCTCGCTTCCATCAGCTGCCGTTCCAGCAAACCAGACGCCTTGTTTCTTCAACGCATCGATCGTGCTGGCTAGGTTTGCCACGCGCGCAACCGGTACGTATTCGATCGCTCCGGTTGATGCTTTTGCCACCACAGAAGTTAACCCAACGGAACGCCGTTTTGGAATAATGATCCCATGGCAGCCGGAGGCATCGGCGGTTCGCAAAATCGATCCGAGATTATGTGGATCTTCAACATTATCCAACATCATGAAAAACGGTTGTTCCTCGCGACGTACCGCCAGAGCAAACAAGTCATCAATCTCTGCGTATCGGTAGGCGGCAATTGAGGCGACAACCCCTTGATGCTGGGTTGATTTCGATAGCTGATCCAGTTTCTTTTTCGGGACGAACTGGAAGGCAATTCCGCGCGATTTGATTAAATCCAGCAAATCACCAAGTCCCCGTCCTTCTTTATTCAGCCATACTTTATTTATCTCTCTACCCGATCGAACTGCTTCTGAAACCGGGTGACGTCCAATAATCCATTCGTCACTCATTTTGACCGCTCCCCTCGACCGGATGATCTTCAAACATTTTTTCCATAATCGCGTCAATCCGCTCTTGTTTGCCCTCCAGGAACAACGTGCCAATCAGCGCTTCGAATCCGGTACTGAAATTATACGTTTGGACATCCGTATTTCTTGGCACGGAATGCGATTTCGCATTGCGCCCGCGTCGCACCGTATTGCATTCGTCATCGGTAAGAAACCCTTCATCCATGAGTTCATGCAAGAACCGGCACTGCGCTTTTGCCGATACATAATCGACAGCCTGAGCGTGCAGCGCATGAGGTTTCGTTCTTCCTGAATGATCGATCAGCATTTTGCGAACGTACACTTCAATCACCGCATCGCCCATATAAGCAAGAGCAAGACTATTGAGCTGTTTCGGATCTGTTTTGGTCTGGTCGCCTTTCATACGGCACCTCGTTTCCAGCGCACGCCCTGAGGCGTATCCTCAAGAATAATTCCTGCATCTTTCAGCTGATCACGAATGGCATCGGCGACGTCAAACGCTCTATTTTTGCGTGCTTCCTCGCGCTTCTGGATCAACGCTTCAACGTCACGATCAACGATACTGCCTGTTGCGTCTTCAAGGGTCAGCCCAAGCACAGCCGGAAGCTCTGTCAATACCTGAAGATAAGCCTGCAGCTGCTCAATGGTACTCGCCTCATTCTGAAGCGCAATGTTCGCGTCGCGCGCTGCATCAAAGAGGACAGCAATCGCATTGGCCGTGTTGAAGTCATCATTCATCGCTTCGATAAACGGGTTCCGATACTTTTCGATAATCGTCTCATTTGCTGCTGCCGATTCGCTCCCGTTTAATCGGTGACTCAGATTGTAATGGGCGGTCTTAAGGCGTCCGAAGGCCTGCACCGCGTCATTTAACAATTCATCACTGAAATTAATCGGGTGTCGGTACTGGACGGTAAGAATGAAGAAGCGAACAACCTGCGGATCAAATTTTTTGATCAGATCATGAACTAGAATCACATTACCAATCGATTTCGACATTTTCTCATGATTAATCTGAATATGCCCGTTATGCAGCCAGTAATGCGCCATCGTTTGATGATGCAGTGATTCGGACTGTGCAATTTCATTTTCGTGATGCGGGAACGTCAAATCCGTCCCGCCGGCGTGAATATCGATGGTGTTGCCCAAATACTTTTCAACCATCGCTGAGCATTCGATATGCCAGCCCGGCCGTCCATCGCCCCATGGGCTGGCCCATTTGATTTCTCCTGGCTTCGCTGCCTTCCATAAAGCAAAATCAAGCGGATCTTCCTTGTCTTCACCGATCTGGATCCGCGCTCCCGCCTTTAGGTCATCAATCGATTGATGCGATAATTTGCCGTATTCCTTGAACTTACGCGTTCGAAAGTAGACATCACCGTTCGATTCATAGGCGAATCCGGATTCGACCAGTTTATGAATAAAAGCAATGATTTCCGGCATCGTTTCCGTCGCTCTCGGATGAACCGTTGCCGGTTTCACATTCAGCGCGCCGGTGTCCTCCTTGTAAGCCTTGATAAACTGTTCGGCAATCTCTGGAACCGATTGATGGCGTGCTTTGGAAGCATTAATCAGCCGATCGTCGACATCGGTAAAGTTGGATACATAGTTAACTTTATACCCTTGGTACTCAAAATACCTGCGAACCGTGTCGAAAACAACCGCAGGGCGTGCGTTGCCAATATGAATATAGTTGTATACCGTCGGTCCGCACACGTACATTCGTACTTTGCCTTCTTCAATCGGATGAAAGGGTTCCTTTTTCCTTGTCAGCGTGTTGTACACGTTTAATCCCATTTCATTCACTCCTTTTCTTTTTGCAGTGCACTTAATTTCTGAACTTCGTTTTGCAAAGCTTCTATTTGCCGCTCCAGCCGCTGCATTTTATCCGCAACCGGATCCGGGAGATCTGTGTGGTTTAAATCATGGTGATGAACCTTGACGCCGTTTTGGCGGACGACACGTCCTGGGATGCCAACAACCGTTGAATCCTGCGGTACATTATGCAGAACAACTGATCCGGCCCCAATCTTCGAATGATCGCCGATTGTGATTGAGCCGAGCACCTTCGCGCCTGCCGATATTAAAACATCGTTTCCAATCGTAGGGTGGCGCTTACCTTTTTCTTTACCCGTACCCCCGAGTGTGACCCCTTGAAAAAGCGTCACATCGTCGCCGATCTCGCATGTTTCACCAATCACGATGCCCATGCCGTGATCCATAAAAAAGCGTCTGCCGATCACCGCACCGGGATGAATTTCAATGCCTGTAAAAAACCGCGAAACTTGCGACAAAGCGCGGGCGAGAAAAAAGCGTTTCTTCTTCCATAGCCAATGCGCGATGCGGTGCGTCCAGATCGCGTGCAGACCTGAGTAGGTTAAAATGACTTCCCATTTGCTTCTGGCCGCTGGATCTTGGTCAAAAACATTGTGCAGATCTTCTGCAATAATGCTGCGCACAGATATCCGCCTCCTTGCTGCTTTCCATACTTTCAGAACCGTTCATGTATTAAAAAAACGCCTTTGTGCCGGTCGACACAAAGACGCCTCTTTGGCGCGGTTCCACTTTGTTTGAGATAATCTCCACTCTGTGCCGATAACGGCGGCTGCCGTCTTCGCCTACTGCTTTCTGTTTCGGCGATCCACTCAGAGGGGCAATTCGATCATCTGCTTCCCGAGCGGCTTCCAGCCTATGGCCGCGTTCTCTGTCCGGGTGCACAGATCTCTACTTAACCTCGTCATCGTTCGTTTACTAACACATTATGCGTATTGCGGAAAAACGTCTCCTTCAGGAAGCTGCTTTCTGCCTGAACAGCTCAAACGGTCTGTTCCGATGAAAGATAGGTTTCCAGCCGTTTGAGTACAAGTTCTTTTCCGAGCAACTCAAGCGCTTCAGGAAGCTCCGGACCATGCTGCGATCCGGTTGCAATCACGCGAATTGGCATATACAGTTTCCAGCCGCGTTGCTTCGTTTCCTTTTGTGTCACTTTGATCTTCGGCGCAATCGCTTCGGCTGTCCATTCCGGAAGATTACGCAGCTCGCGGTCAAAGACCGTCAGGACATCTTTCACTTGTTCGCCTTCAAGAATCTTCTGCTCGTCCTTTGTCAAATCCGTTTTAACAAGATCATGATTAAAGAACATGTCGCACAAGTTGACAATGTTTGCACCATAGTGCAGCTGTTCCTGATATAAAAGGACAACTTTTGTCGCCCATTCGCGCTGCTTATCCGTCATATCGGCAGGAACTAAGCCTGCATCAATCAGGTACGGCAGTGTCATTGCAACATAGTCTTCTTTGGACATTTTCTTAATATACTGCCCATTCATCCATTCAAGTTTTGACTTGTCAAACATTGCCGGCGATTTGCTTAACCGGTCGGCATCAAACAATTTGATAAATTCATCACGCGAGAATAGTTCTTCTTCGCCCTTTGGCGACCAGCCGAGCAAGGTGATGAAGTTGAACAATGCCTCCGGAAGGAAGCCAAGATTCTTATACTGTTCGATAAACTGAACGATGCTGTTGTCGCGTTTGCTCAATTTCTTATGATTTTCGTTAACGATTAGGGTCATATGACCGAAGACCGGCGGCTCCCAGCCAAAGGCCCGGAACAAGAGGATCTGTTTCGGTGTGTTTGAGATGTGTTCTTCACCGCGAAGGACATGCGTCATCTTCATCAAATGATCATCAATAACGACCGCAAAATTATAGGTCGGCACACCGTTTTGCTTGACGATCACAAAATCGGTAACGTCATCTGAGTCAAAAGCCAGATGACCTTTGACAATGTCGTCAAACTCAATTTTCTGATCGTCAGGAATACGAAAACGGAGGGTTGGTTTTCTGCCTTCAGCTTCGTACTGTGCAATTTGTTCCGGCGTCAGATGACGGCATTTCCCTGAATAGCCCGGTGTATGCCCGCTTGCCATCTGCTCTTCGCGTTCCGCCTTCAGTTCTTCAGGCGTGCAGTAGCACTTGTAAGCAAGTCCTTGTTCGAGAAGCTGTTCGTAATACTTTTTATAGATATCGAGACGTTCCATTTGGCGGTAAGGGCCGTATGCTCCGCCGACATCGACACTTTCATCCCATTCAAGGCCGAGCCATTTCAAATAGTTAAGCTGACTTTCTTCCCCGCCCTCAACGTTACGTTTTTGATCAGTGTCTTCAATACGAATAATAAATTTGCCGCCGGCATGGCGTGCAAAAAGATAATTAAAAATTGCGGTACGCGCATTTCCGATGTGCAGAAAGCCTGTCGGACTCGGCGCATAGCGTACCCTGACTTCTTCTGTCAACGCATTCACCACTTTCTGTTATTCACTTTTATTTTAGCACGTTCTATGCAATGGTTGTTCATCAAATGCATGAAAAAGCAAAAGAAACGGCGCAATTTCCATCGAATACTTTCCATCGAATACTAATGGATTATTCCTCAGTTGTCCTTTTTTCAACAAGGCAAATGGCTTCTGCCGCGATGCCTTCCCCTCTGCCGGTGAAGCCCAGTTTCTCCGTTGTCGTCGCTTTGACGTTAACCTGATCCTCTGAAAGGTTCAAAACGTGTGCAATCACTTGGCACATCTCGGCAATATAAGGGGCGAGCTTCGGTTTCTGGGCAATAACCACGCTGTCCACGTTGCTGATCGCATAGCCCTTGGCGCGCACGATACCGGCGACTTCTGCGAGCAGTTGCTTGGAGTCCGCATCTTTATAAGCTTCATCGGTATCCGGAAAATGCTTGCCTATATCGCCTTCCGCAACTGAACCGAGCAGCGCATCGCTGATCGCATGAAGCAGAACATCAGCATCCGAATGACCGACGAGTCCCAGTTCGTAGGGGATCGTGACACCGCCGATAATCAAGTCGCGATTCTCTGCTAATTGGTGAACATCGTAACCATGACCAATTCTCATGGGTTATTCCTCCTCTCTCTCCATGAACAGCTGCGCGATCAGCAGGTCTTCCGGGGTTGTCAGCTTGATATTGCGATAACTTCCTTCAACCACAGCAACAGGCATCCCGAGCCGTTCAACTAATGACGCGTCATCCGTACCCATAAAATGTGCAGCAGCACTCTGTTGATGTGCTTCTCGGATCACGGACAATCGAAAAGCCTGCGGGGTTTGTGCCGCCCACAAGCTTTTTCTTTCTAATGTTTTCTCAACTTCTAAATGAGCTGCCTGCTTTATCGTATCCTTCACAGGAACTGCAAGCAGCGCAGCACCATATTCCTGAGCTGATTCAACCGCTTTGGCAATGCACGCATGCGTGATGAACGGGCGTGCACCGTCATGAATCAGAACAATCATCTCCGGATCTTGAGGCAGTCGCTCAAGCCCTGAACAAACGCTTTCCTGCCGTTCTTTTCCACCTTCTGCAAAAGCTCTTACTTTTTCCAAATGATAGTGTTGGACTAATGCGCGGAATTGATCCGCTTCATCAGCGCGTGTAACGATTACAATACCGGAACACATGGGATCCGTCTCAAAAACACGCAGCGTCCGCACAATCACCGGTGCTCCTGCTAAATCGAGTAGCACTTTATTTGTGTCGGCGCCCATTCGCTTTCCTTGACCTGCGGCGAGAACAACCACCTGATAGTCCATCTGATATGGCCTCCGAATTGAAGGCAATCTGCTTTCTCAGAGTGCCTTCTCAAGCAATTTAGGCTTGGCAAAGATCATTCGGCCAGCAGATGTTTGCAAAACACTGGTTATGATGACGTCAATCGTCTTGCCTATATACCTATGTCCTTCTTCTACCACAATCATTGTCCCATCGTCAAGGTAGCCAACCCCTTGATTCTGCTCTTTTCCATCCTTAATTACTTGCACGCGCAATTCTTCACCCGGAAGAACAACCGGTTTTACTGCATTTGCCAGATCATTGATGTTAAGCACCGGCACCTTCTGAAACTCACAAACCTTGTTCAGATTAAAGTCATTTGTCACCACAATCCCGCCGATTTCTTTAGCCAAACGAACAAGCTTGCTGTCTACTTCGGTAATATCGTCATAGTCGCCTTCATAAAGATCAACGTGAATTGAATGATCTTTTTGAATTTTATTCAGAATGTCCAAGCCGCGCCGACCACGGTTTCGCTTCAACACATCCGATGAATCGGCAATATGCTGCAGCTCCTCCAGAACAAAATGCGGGATAACCATTGTCCCTTCAAGAAAACGCGTCTGGCAGATGTCGGCAATGCGCCCATCGATAATGACACTGGTATCAAAAATTTTGTAAGGAATATAGTCGGTAGCTTGCGTATTTTCTGCAGAAAGATCTTTCTTCTTATCTTTTGTTTTGGACGGCAACCGGAAAAGGCTGATCAGCTCGTCACGCTTTTTAAAGCCAACTTGAAAGAAAAAATAACCGAGAAAAATATAGATAAAGATTCCCAGTATCGTACCAATCCCTCCAGGCAGACTCGACAGCGGCAACTGAATTAAGAAGGCAATCACTAAGCCTAATCCAAGCCCCAATGTACCAAATAAAACATCGGTGACCGGTGCCTTGATGATCCGATCTTCAAAGGCTTTAATCAGATGTACCAATGAGTCCACAAACAAAAAGGATAAAAATGCCATGATCACTCCGCCAACCACCATACCGGCAAAAGGCGAGCTGAGCCATCCCGGAGTGCCGCTTCCTAAATTTAATAGAAAAATGATTTTTGGTAGATAAACAAAACCAAGTGTACCGCCAATTAATACAAAGAATAGTTGAATCACCCGTTTTATCATTTCCATTCACCTCCCCAACCCATTATAGACAAATTACAAAAATCAAAACTTGCTTTTTTTCAAGATGTTCACTTTTTCTCATGCCGCACCTCTTGCTTCTTCTCTTAATCTCACAAATATTTAAAAATCAGATGGGAAAAAATCCGGCTCTGGAGCGGCTTCGCGTTCGGTCCCCAAGGCGAGTTGAATGGCCTGAGCAAGAGAGTCGACGCCGATCACGGAAACACCATCCGGTACGGACCAACCGCCAAGATTCTTAGACGGAACAAAAATACGCGAGAAACCAAGCTTGGATGCTTCGTTGATCCGTTGATCAATACGCGAGACGCGTCGAACCTCACCGGTCAAACCGATTTCACCGACAAATGCATCGGTCACTTTCGTCGGTCGATTGTTAAAACTGGAAGCAATACTTATGGCAACAGCAAGATCCACTGCCGGTTCATCAAGCTTCACGCCACCGGCCACATTGATGTATGCGTCTTGATTTTGGAGCAAGAGACCCACCCGTTTTTCCAGCACGGCCATCAGCAGGGCAATGCGGTGATTGTCGAGACCTGCCGCCATACGGCGCGGATTGCCGAAGCTTGTCGGCGTGACTAATGCTTGGACTTCGACCAAAAGAGGACGCGTCCCCTCCATGGAGGCTGTGACCGCAGATCCCGCCGCCCCTTTGGCCCGTTCTTGCAGAAAAATTTCCGAAGGATTGGCAACCTCAACAAGTCCGCCTTCCTTCATTTCGAATACGCCCATTTCATTCGTTGAACCGAAGCGGTTTTTAACCGCCCTAAGGATACGAAAGGTGTGATGGCGTTCTCCTTCAAAATATAATACAGTGTCCACCATGTGCTCAAGTGTCCTTGGTCCTGCCAAAGCGCCATTCTTGGTCACATGCCCGACAATGAAAACAGCGATGCCTTGCTGCTTGGCGAGTCTAAGCAGATATGCCGTGCACTCCTTGACTTGGGAAATACTTCCTGGTGCGGACGAAAGCTGCGAATTATAGATCGTCTGAATCGAATCAATGATCATAATTTCCGGATTCACCTGTTCGATTTGACGCTCAATCTGACCTATATCGGTTTCAGCGAGTACATAAAGTGCATCAGAAGTGACTCCGAGTCGTGTTGCCCGCATTTTCGTCTGACGAACGGATTCCTCACCGGAAATATAGAGGACGCGGTGCCCGCCTCGTGCCAGTTGGTCGGAGGTTTGCAGCAACAGGGTCGACTTCCCGATCCCGGGATCACCGCCGACGAGCGTCAGCGAAGCAGGAACAACGCCGCCGCCGAGGACACGATTCAGCTCAGTCATCCCGGTCTTAATTCGAGGTTCTTCCTCCAGAACGACCTCAGTCAACCGGGAAGGCATGCTTACCGGCCCGCTGCCTTGCCTCAACCCAGGCGCAGCCGGTCTGATGGCCTCCTCAACCAATGTGTTCCATTGCTGACAGCCAGGGCATCTCCCCATCCATTTTGGACTCTCATAGCCGCACTCTTGGCAAATATAAACGGTTTTGTTTTTTGCCATCGGATCACTTACCCTTCTTTATTCTGAACCTGAAAAAGCTTCTCTAAATAACTAAAGAAGCCAAGGCTTTATCAAAAACTTTGGCTTCTTTAAAATCATAACGAAACGTTGATTTGGCTGACGCTCAAGATTTCAGTACGGCTTCTTCCTTTTTCTGATTCACCGAATATTCTCCGTCTTGATAATCTATGACAACGTTCGTACCTTTCTTAATATTGCCCTTCAACAGCTCTTCGGACAATTTGTCTTCGACCTTGCGCTGCAATGCCCGGCGCAGCGGACGCGCGCCGTATTCAGGATCGTAGCCTTCTTCAACAATCTGTCGTTTTGCCGCATCCGTCAGGTCAATTTGTATGCCTTGATTTGACAGTCGATTTCTTAATTGATCGGCAAGTAAAGTGACGATTTCCATCAATTCTTCCTTCTTCAATTCATGGAAGACAATGATTTCATCAATTCGGTTTAAGAATTCCGGACGGAACGCACGTTTCAGTTCGCCCATGACCCGTTCTTTCATTTCCTTATACTCATGACCTTCTTCATCCACTGAGAAGCCAACATACTTATTCTTTTTTAATTGGCTTGCGCCAACATTTGAGGTCATAATAATTGCCGTGTTGCGAAAATCGACGGTCCGGCCCTTTGAATCCGTTAAACGTCCGTCATCAAGCACTTGAAGCAGAATATTGAATACATCCGGGTGTGCCTTTTCGATTTCGTCAAACAAGATCACCGAATAAGGTTTTTGACGTACCTTTTCTGTAAGTTGTCCGCCTTCATCATGACCAACATAACCTGGCGGCGATCCAACGAGCCGTGATGTTGTATGCTTCTCCATGTACTCGGACATATCGATACGTATGATCGACTCCTCGTCGCCAAACAGTGTTTCAGCAACCGCACGCGCAAGCTCCGTCTTGCCGACACCGGTTGGCCCGAGGAAAATAAAGGAGCCGATCGGCCGTTTCGGATCTTTCAATCCGGCACGCGCCCGGCGAATCGCATGCGAAATTGCATTGATTGCTTCATTTTGTCCGATGACGCGCTCATGTAGAATCGATTCCATGTTCAGCAGTCGTTCGCTTTCTTTTTGCTCCATTTTGACAACTGGAATACCAGTCCAGTTCGACACAACAAGTGCTACGTCATCGGGAAGTACTTGCGTATTTTCTTTGCCCTGCTTTTCTTTCCATTCTTTTTTGCAGCGATCAACCTGTTCTTTTAGCTTCTGTTCCTGATCACGAAGTGAGGCCGCTTTTTCAAATTCCTGACTCTGCACCGCGGAGTCTTTTTCTTTTTTAACCGACTCAAGATGCTGTTCCATTTCCTTTAGGTTCGGCGGAGCCGTGTAGGAACGCAGCCGAACTTTCGACGCTGCCTCATCAATCAAATCAATCGCTTTATCCGGCAGGAAACGATCCGAAATGTAGCGGTCGGACAGGCGAACCGCCTCTTTGATCGCTTCATCTGTAATCTTTACGCGGTGATGCGCTTCATAGCGATCGCGCAGCCCTTTCAAAATCAGAACGGATTGTTCCTTTGTTGGTTCCTTAACCTTGATCGGCTGGAAACGTCTTTCCAAAGCCGCGTCTTTTTCAATGTACTTACGGTATTCATCAAGTGTCGTGGCACCGATGCACTGCAGCTCGCCGCGAGAAAGTGACGGCTTCAAAATATTTGAGGCATCGATCGCTCCTTCCGCACCGCCTGCGCCAATCAGCGTATGCAGTTCATCAATAAACAGAATGACATTGCCGGCTTGACGAATTTCGTCCATTACCTTTTTTAAGCGGTCTTCAAACTCGCCGCGATATTTTGTACCGGCGACAACGGTTCCCATATCTAAAGTCATGACCCTTTTTTCCCTTAGGATTTCCGGGACTTCATTGTTTACAATTTCTTGTGCCAGCCCTTCAGCTACTGCTGTTTTACCAACACCAGGCTCACCAATCAGAACAGGGTTGTTCTTCGTACGGCGGCTGAGGACTTCAATCACTCGCTCAATTTCTTTGCTTCGTCCGATAACCGGATCAAGAGAGCCGTCACTGGCCATTGCGGTCAAGTCACGTGCCAAACTGTCCAGCGTCGGCGTGCTCGCATGCGATGCATTCCGTCCTTGAGCACTGCCTGAGTTCGCTTCATGGCTGCCGAGAAGCTGTAGAACTTGTTGACGTGCTTTATTCAAACTGACCCCAAGATTATTCAAGACTCGGGCAGCAACTCCCTCGCCCTCGCGGATCAGACCGAGCAGAATATGCTCCGTTCCTACGTATGAATGCCCGATTTTTCTTGCCTCATCCATCGAAAGTTCAATAACGCGCTTTGCGCGCGGTGTGTAGTGCGGGGTCTGTACCTCATCGGTGCCTCGGCCGATTAATGCTTCGACTTCCTTCTGGATTTTTTCAGGATCCAGATTCAAAGCAAGCAACGCTTTGGCAGCGATACCGTCGCCCTCACGTACGAGGCCGAGCAGAATATGTTCTGTTCCAATATTATTATGCCCAAGACGCATCGCCTCTTCCTGTGAAAGCGCGAGTACTTTTTGAGCGCGTTCTGTAAATCGTCCAAACATCATAACGGTGGCCTCCTTTAGTTGCTGTTTCCTTTCACTGGCCTTAGTCAATCAATACGGCTTCAAAAAACCTTTACCTGTACACTATTCATTAAAAGGTCATTTTGATCTTTCTCCACCTGTTTTTCGGAATGAAACAGCTAATGAATACTCACAAGACGCCGGTATCTAATACTATTCGGCAGCAGGGCAGCCAAATCCTCTTTGCACTGAAAAAAGATGCCAACGCTGAGCGAGGATAGCTCACTGTGCTGTTCTGCTGCTCATTCCTAATTTAGTATATTATTATAGCCAAACAAAAAGGTATTTACCAAGATGAAGCCTTCAAGCATTCTGCAATGCTGAGACAGAAGCTCATCTGCTGTATGTGAGTGAGCGAAGCATTGCCTTCATAAGATTCGCTCGCAGCTCATCTCTTAGAGGGATATCTATGTTAATCGCTGTATGATTCATAACCGTCATCATCAATCGTGCTTCGCGGTCGCTGAGCACATCTTCCTCAAGCAGATGCATGACAATCGATTCCGCCATACTTTGCGTTAACCGATAGCCGATGAGGCCGATCATTTCATCAATCAGTTCCGCATCGGTAACCGGGCGCACTTTGACCACTTGAATGTAGCCGCCGCCGCCGCGCTTGCTTTCGACGACATAACCACGCTCAATGGAAAAACGTGTCTTTAAAACATAGTTGATCTGTGAAGGGACACATTGAAACCTTTCCGCCAATTCACTTCGCTTCAACTTGATGATATCATTCGAATCGAGAATTTCTTTAATATACTTTTCAATAATATCAGAGATATTTCTCACCGTAGCACCCTCCCTGACTTTGACTAACTTTGACTATACCTTTATTATGGATGATTTTCAGGAAATAATCAACTGAACAAGCGATTTATTACGTCTAACACCACATTTTGAGAACTCCTCATCCACTCAGCGGATGCTCACTTCTCATCGAAAACAAATTCACAGGTACTAGCTGATGGATCGGGGGAGCGTCACTTCGTAGCCCCTTTAAATGGCTAACTTATAAGAAAAACCGGGCAAAATACGCCC
>NZ_BJMS01000037.1 GCF_006539285.1 Sporolactobacillus inulinus | reverse complement strand
GCAAGCGAGTAACCGAAGCGACGATTCAGCACCGAAAAGACATGAGCCCATCACACATGGATGGAGATTAAGGACCAAGCACAGCTTGGTTTTTCTAAATTTTCTAATCAATATGGGAAACTGGGGCACGATTATTTTAATCAAACGTTTGATTAATCGCTGCAAATGATAGGGACCAGGTTACTCTTTTTCCGCCCTTATGTTGACATAGGTGATCACCCAATTGAGAATGAGTCCGAACCCGATGCAAACAGCCGCAGTGATTCGTCCATTGCTGCTCGCTAACCAGTCTTCAGTTAGCGGCAGTCTGGAAAGGATTCCAATCAGACCCATAATATAGACTGGAGGCAGAAATGACCACCAGATTTTTCTGTCTTCCTTGTTGCGACGTAGGGCCGCGATCGTTAGCCCGACGAGCAAAATCGTGATCATCAGAATGCCGACTGGGCTCGCTAAATAGAGCGTAAGCAGGGGAGGCGTCAGGACATGGATTAGGACAAATAAACCGATAATGAGCATGCAAGCCAACCAGAGAACCAGGAACGAAAGTACTTTGTTCTTAATCATTTTTGTATAAATACTTCTGTGCAGGCCATAAAAAACGATCCCGATAACGATGAAGCTCAACAAGCCGTTCAGCATGAGCACAAGAAAATTGATCCCTTTTCCGGGAAGAGTCAAGGCGTTCAGGAGCTCAAAAAATGAGCTGATACCGAAAATTATTCCGGTCAGTTTCAGAATTTCTTTCCAGCTGGCTTTCCCAAGATTATGGATCAACGCATCAGCGGCTTTCTGAGGACTTTTTCCAAAAAATGCTTCAGCCGATTGTCCGTCATGTTGCGCAGAAAGGATATCCTGCAAAATCTGCATTAAGAGACGTTCAACTTCGAGATCATCATAAAATAATCCGGCAGTACGGATATACGTAAGCAAATCCTCATAATACGACTTGTTCTCTTCCAACAGTTCGTCACGCAACTGATTATTCTGCTTCACCAAAGCTTCAACGGTAGGATTATTCTTACTCATGGTCGTCTGCCTCCTTTTATACGAATCAGATGATTGACATTGGATACAAGCTGTTCCCATTGGTTCATAAAGTCCCGGCAATGATTCATTCCTTCAGAAGTGATCTGGTAATACTTTCGATCCGGACCATCCGGCGAAGGCTTCATTCTGCTTGAAAGATAATCCTTCTTTTCTAATTTTTGTAATAGCGGATAAACGGTTCCAGCTGTAATTTCTGTAAAGCCATAGTTTCTTAATTTCTGAACCAGTTCATAACCGTATACTTCATCGTCTGAGACAATGAGAAGGACGCATCCTTCAAGAACACCTTTTAATAATTGCGTTTGTTTCACAGGATCACACCTGACTTCGCCTATAATGTAATACCTACTAGTGCTGTTTTCATTGTAGAGGAACCCAGCTATTTTGTAAAGCATAATAGATACAATCGGCTATAACCTGAATGTGAAATCGGCAGCGGATGACATTGTGAGCAAACCACAGGTTGTTGTCGCTAATTGTTACTGTTGAATATTTGTGTTCAATTGCCCCTTGAAAACCAAAATGAGAATCGTTTCATAAAGCATCGTAACGAATTACGCCAGGCATTTACTAAGTTTAAAGATCGACTCAAGAAGAACTACTAAAAGCAAATCAATACCCATGATAATTACTGCAAAAATGTGTATAATGTAATTAATAACAAAGCAAAATAAATCCGTTGGTGTGAGCACACCAACGGAAGAGTGACAGCAAAAATCGCTAAGCGATCATAGCGCTGCATGAACATGGAAAAGTAATTCACACAGGCTGGCAAACCGGGTGGATTACTTTTTTGTTTTATCTTTAAACGACAGTATCATGATAATCAGTATGCTGAAACTGATCATCAAGCTTATTGCCTGATATGTCGTCTTGGGCGCCCCCCCTTTCTCCCGAAGCGTCGGATTCACCGAACACCAACAGAAGCAGCAGAGCAGCGCTCCCACCCAGTTCATTTTGTTGTCTCTGCTATTATAGCTTGGATCTATTACTACTATTTGTTATCTTCTGCTCGACTTTAATAGACTTTTGAAATTCAAATTTTTTATCTAACTTTTGCACTTATATGGATCAAAAAACACCTGCGAATCTTTATCCTTATTGGACTTTTGGCTGTTTCTACTTGTCAAAAAGTAATAGTGTATTTTGTTCTTTTTAACACTGCCTAAAAGTCTCCACAAGTCTTTTCAACGTTCATCTCATGAATGAGCTATTTTTATATGTATACTACGATGTGTCGCTGTTCCCAAGCGAAAGACAGTCAAATATATGTTTGACTGTCTTTCGCCCGCGGCATATACTATAGTCAAATGATTATTTGATTGAGGTGAATCGAATGAGTCAGCAACAGGATGTCTGTGAAGTGACCTGTATTCACAAAGACAAGGTGATGCGCCTTAGAAAGGAGCTGGACGGCAGTTGTTCGGATCGTGTTTCCGATCTTTTTAAATTGCTGGCGGATCAAACGCGAGTGACGATTGTTCATGCGTTGGCGCTTGAGAAGGAGTTATGTGTCTGTGACGTTTGTGCGGTAGTTGGCTGCTCCAAGGCAACGGCGTCGCACCATTTGCGGTTGTTGAAAAAATGGGGGCTTGCCAAGTCGCGCAAAGAGGGAAAATTTGTTTATTATGCCATGAATGATGATGCTGTCCGGCAGTTGGTCAAACTTACGTTTTTACATGAAAAGTCAAAAGAAGGCCAAGCCGATCAGGAACTGGCTGAATAAGAAAAGAGCTGCGTGAGCATGAGAATGATAAAATTAACCCCCGTCCATTCTGCAAAGCATTGTACCTGTGCGAAATGCAGCCATCAAGAGCGGCATGAATGTGTTCAGAATCAGTGCGCCTGTTGCGCGTGCTATGAAACAGAGGGAAGCCTTGCTGTAAAAGCGGCTGACTGTTCGTGCTGCAGTTCAGATGAAGGGAGCGAAGACCATTGCTCAGAGGATGACGATGATTGCTGTGATCAAGATAGTAAAAAGGATACTAATGCAGCCTTTACCAAAAATCAAACGACCGTTTATCAAGTAGGTGGAATGGATTGTCCGGCCTGTGCACGAACGATTGAGAAAAGTGTTGCGCAAATGTCGGGAATCGTTGCGGTTAAGGTGCATTATAGTACAGGAAAGATGCATGTAGCTTACGAAGATCCCAGTAGCCTTTCAACCCTACTGAAACAGTTAAATAAACTCGGCTATCAGGCAATGCCTGAAAAGCAAAACGGATCGGGAATGCCTCAGCGTACGCACGCGAATAAATCACTTTGGGAAATCGTGCTTTCCGGGGCAAGCATCGCTGCTGGATTTGCTTTATCATTCACCGAGCTTTCTGATCTTTTACTAAATCTCTTATTTGCGGTTGCGTTGATCATTAGTGGTCGTCAGCCTGTGCGAGGTGCCTATTATGCGTTAAAGAGCCGTTCACTTGATATGAATGTTTTAATGTCCGCGGCGGTTATCGGTGCGGTCGGCATTAATCAATGGTTCGAGGCAGCTACAGTCGTTTGGCTGTTTGCATTGGGCGCTGTTTTAGAGAACCGATCAGTCGAAAAGACGCGGCGTTCCATTGGTGATTTAATGACGGTCGCGCCTTCAACGGCATGGATTAAGTTCGGAAATCAACTCGTGAAAAAAGCGGTCGACGAAGTGGCTGTCGGCACGTTTATGGTCGTGAAACCGGGAGAACGGATTCCGCTTGATGGTACGGTTACAAGCGGTGAGTCAAGTGTAAACCAAGCTGCGATTACAGGAGAATCGCTGCCCGTTGACAAAAGTCGGGGAGATTTCGTTTTTGCCGGAACACTCAATGAAAACGGAACGCTTGAATGCCGGGTGACGAAGCCGGCTTCAAATACGGCAATCGCGCGAATCATCCAAATGGTCGAGGAAGCCCAAGAGAAGCAATCCCCGACGCAAACATTTGTCGAACGTTTTGCCCGAATTTATACGCCCATTGTATTTATACTCGCTCTTGTTATGATGATTGCGCCGCCTTTACTCGGCTTAGGCTCATGGAGTGCATGGTTCTATCGTGGACTGGAATTGCTTGTCGTTGCGTGCCCGTGTGCCTTGGTGATCTCAACGCCTGTAGCGATCGTCTCAGCAATTGGCAATGCTGCCAAACAAGGCGTCTTGATTAAAGGCGGCGTTTTTTTAGAGAAAGCCGGTCATATCGACGCAATCGCATTTGACAAAACCGGCACGATTACCGAAGGGAAACCAACCGTTGCGCGTATTCTCCCCTTTACCGGAAACGAGACGAAGCTGCTCGCACTTGCGAAAACGCTTGAGGACTATTCCACGCATCCCATTGCCCGTTGCCTGTCGGAGTATGCAAATGAGAAAAAAGTACTTGCACTTGCCGGTGAAGCGTTTAAAAATATCCCGGGCAAAGGCGTTCAGGCGAACATCGCAGGGACCACTTACTATGCCGGAAGTCAAAACTGGTTCCGTGAAAAAGGGGTCGGTACTCTGGATCAATATGCACAGGTACAAGCATTCGAGAAAGCCGGTCAGACGATCGTTATGATTGGAACTGATCGGGCATTAATTGGTGTGATTGCTGTATCGGATACCATTCGTCCGACAACAGTTACGGCGATGGATCAGTTGAAAAAAATCGGCGTTCGTGAATTGGTGATGCTGACAGGTGATCACCACACAACGGCACAACATGTGGCGAAGGAAGCGGGTATTGCCCGCTCGTTTGCGGATCTGCTTCCAGAAGATAAAGTCAAGTCAATTCATGAACTGCAAGGCTCCGGTTTGAAAACGGCCATGGTTGGTGATGGCATTAATGACGCCCCGGCTCTTGCCAACGCAGATCTTGGCATTGCCATGGGCGGTGCGGGAACGGATACAGCCATGGAAACGGCCGATATCGTTCTCATGGCCGATAACTTACAAAAGCTGCCCTTCACCATAGCCTTAAGTCGGAAATCGTTAAGGATTATTAAACAAAATATTGTCTTCGCTCTGATCGTCAAGGCGGCTGCACTGTGTTTGATTTTTCCAGGCTGGCTGACGCTTTGGCTCGCCGTATTCAGTGATACCGGGGCCGCGTTACTCGTCATCCTCAATAGTCTGCGTTTGTTTCAACATAAGGCTCAGTGAAACGACCGATACAAAGAACGAGAGAATGCGTTTCTCTCGTTCTTTTCTGTCTTAAAACAGCTTATTTTTTAAAGTTGTAATCGTTTCATGTTGCAAGCCTACTTTTTGAAGATAGTTGTCGATCGTTCCGTAGGTCTTAAAAAAGTGGTTCAGCGTCTTTTCCATATATGCCATGTCGGAGCGGCCGGTGAAATCGGGAAGTTCCGGATGTTCCTGCAGCAATTTGCGTATGCGCTGTCGCAAATAGGTGTAGGAGACTTGATAGTCCGCGAGGATGTCACTGACGCTCACACCGGCTATGAGCAGCAGCAGTGCGGCGACAACACCGGTGCGGTCTTTGCCGACGTAACAGTGGATGAAAACGGAGCCTTTTTGCTGAGCAATAATGCCGAGAATTCGCTTGACCGCTGGAAAATCAGCCAGCATTTCTGCGTACAGCAAAGGAACCTCGGCTTTCGAGGCCGGGTTGCGATTGCCAAAGGCGAATGGGCAATGGAAGTAGGCAAAATCAGCAGATTGTTCAAAAGCGCTTGGCATCCGCTCCGTTTCCGGTTTTGAACGGAAGTCGAGTGCAGTTGTGATGCCTAGATCCTTCAATAATGCAAGATCTTCTTGGGTAAATGCTTCGGGTGCATCGCTGCGGATGATTTTTCCGAATGCGGTTGTCCTGCCGTCCTTCGCTCGATAACCGCCCAAATCGCGCGTGTTGACCGTGCAGGAGAGGTGAATTCGTCGTGTTGGCATAGGTGCACCTCACTGATTTTATTCAAAGCTAAGCATTACAATTCCTTTCTCATTATAACATGCGGGGACCCGTTCAAGGGCCTATGTTACAATAGCTGTTAGACAAAATTGGAGGTTTTTTCATGAAAAAAATAACGAAACTGATCGTCTGTATGGCACTCACCGCTTCGCTGATGGGATGCGGGCAAGAGCGTGCAGGTGATCAAACGAAGGGTAAATCCTCCAACTCAATATCAGCGGATGTACAGTTAAATCAAGACGGTGCAACCCAAGCGTCATCCTCAGATGCAGGCGCATCATCCAGCCAAACCGCTTCCGAAACCAGTTCGGCTTCAACAGCAAGTGAATCAGAATCGGCTAGCTCGACGTCTTCTGCGGCAGACGTCTCGACTGCAAGTTCATCATTTGTTGCCAATACAGATGAAGCCATTCAGGTGCTGAAAACCCATCTGAAAGAAGGACAGGACTCAGATATAAGTTTTAATGCGCTCGGTAAAGATAAGAAAAAAGATTCAACGGGATTTTATTACCTTATTCGTGAAGAATCAAAGGAACTTGTAGAAAGAGGCGGATCGGGCACGGTAGGTATTTACCGGGTTTATGAAGATGGGAGCTACGCAGTCAACTAATGGCTTGCTTGACCCTACGTCATGCCTTGCGATCGGACGCTCGAAAGGGCCACATCCGCTGCATTGTACTTCTTTACATCATCAACAGTCAAGCGTATAATAACCTCGAAAATTAAATCATTCTTTATTCGCTGAATCCGTCAGGAGCGGGGGAACCAACTTTGTGATGCTGGGCATCACTTGGGGTGAATCCTTCAATGTAAGGACGGGCTACTCTCATGGCCCGAATCCGACAGCTAACCTCGTAAGCGTTAAGAGAGAGGGTGTGAACGCATGATCGAAATAAAACGTCGACCATAGAGTTGATCCTCTGTGGTCTTTTTGTCGTCCCATTTTTTAATAAACGGCCCGTGATTACAGAAAAAATTTTTGTGAGGAGATCAACACGATCATGGCGAATAAAATGAACCGGCACCTGTCGCTTGGCGGGATGCTGGTGACTTTGGGGATTGTTTATGGAGACATTGGAACGTCGCCGCTCTATGTGATGCAGGCGATTCTATCGGATGCTGAAGGAATACGGCATGCCGTACCCGACTATATCATCGGCTCGGTTTCGCTGATTTTCTGGACGTTAATGATTATTACAACGGTAAAATATGTGATCATTGCTATGCGTGCAGATAATAATCATGAAGGCGGTATTTTTGCATTATATGCATTAATTCGCAATCGAGCACGTTGGCTGATTTTTCCGGCACTCATCGGTGGGGCAGCACTTCTAGCCGATGGGACCTTAACCCCAGCTGTGTCGGTAACCTCAGCGATTGAGGGATTGAAAGGACAGCATATCGGTTCTTTTGAATTCAGTGAGAATCAGCTTGTTGTGGTTCTCGTGGTTACAGCAATTTTATTAGGGGTTTTCTTGATTCAGCATTTTGGAACGGCCGCGATTGGACGCTCATTTGGACCGATTATGCTTCTATGGTTTGTCTTTATCGGTGCCACGGGTTTTATCAATATGCTGAGTCATTTAGAAATTTTAAAAGCACTATCCCCATATTATGCCGTTCAATTTCTCTTTAGTCCGGCAAATAAAGCGGGTGTTTTTATTCTCGGCAGTGTCTTTCTGGCAACGACCGGGGCGGAGGCGCTTTATTCGGATATGGGTCATGTGGGTCGGAAAAATATTTATGGAAGCTGGCCTTTTGTTTCGCTGATGCTGATGCTGAGCTATATGGGACAAGGTGCGTGGGTGATCGGCCATTATCAGAATCCGGCCTATCGTCATTTACTTGATGTGAATCCTTTCTATGAGATGTTGCCGGATCATCTGCGTTTTGTAGCGATCGCGCTGGCGACTTTTGCCGCAATCATTGCTTCTCAAGCGTTGATTACCGGCAGTTACACCTTGGTCAATGAAGCGATTGGTTTGAAATTTTTGCCGCGAATGGTGATCAAGCACCCAAGTATGGTACGCAGTCAGATTTACATTTCAGCCGTCAACGGGTTTCTATGTGTCGTTACGCTTAGTATTGTCTGGTTGTTCCAAACGTCGCGGCATATGGAAGCAGCTTATGGTCTATCGATCACCATAACGATGTTGATGACTACGATCCTTTTGTTTGTTTTTGTGAGAGATCGGTTCAATCAGACCCTTGCCTTGTGCATGGCTTTATTCTTTGGCTCGATTGAGACGCTGTTTTTACTTGCAAGTCTCGTCAAGTTTGTCCATGGAGGCTATTTAACGCTCCTGATCACACTATTGATTCTTGCGGTTATGGTGGTCTGGTATTTCGGCAATAAGCTGCGTGAGAATTATGAAAAGACAAGTGAAAATGTTTCGTTGATGGACTATCGAAAGCAATTGATTCAACTCAGCAATGATCATGCGGAACCGATCTATGCAACGAATTTAGTTTACATGACCAAAGTCGGCCCGGGCTACAGCATTAAACGAAAGGTGCTGTATTCCATTCTGGACAAACGACCGAAACGGGCGAAGGTCTATTGGTTCGTTACGGTTAATGAAACGGATGCGCCATATAGGAGTCAGTACACCATCGATATGCTGGGGACACGTAATATCATTAATGTACAGCTCTACCTGGGCTTTAAAAATTCGCAGCATGTGAATGTCTATATTCGCCAAATTATCAACGATTTGATTGATCAAAAGATTATCGACACGCAATATCCAAAATACACAACACTCAAGAATCGCCGTGTCGGAGATTTTAAGTTTGTCGTTACGACCGAGCAATTGATGGACCTGGCGACCGATCCAAAAATGAATCGTTTGAATCGTTTTCTGATCGGAGGGCGCATTTTTCTGCAAAACATCACGACTTCTCCAGCGATTTGGTACGGTTTGAAATTCAGCGAAGTAGTTGAAGAACCGATTCCGCTGATGCTTTATGATCCGGAAGTATTGCGCTTACAGCAAAAAGGAGTTCGGCATGCAGTGAAAGACATGACCAACCCATCAACAAAGAAGCAATAAAAGGGCTTTATGCTGTATGAAACGGGGACGATTTGTTCAGAACGTTATCCCATCATTTCGCATTGACAGCGAATGGGGCGGCCTGTATAGTAAAGCATTATGTGAATGTGCATAGAAAACATGAGAAGAGCAGCCATAAAGAGAAGTACAATTTCTAGAGAAATTCATCAATGTGTGACGCTCGTATGGCTTTGAAAGAGAATTGAATAAGACCTGTCGTCTCGCGCGAGATGATGGGCCTTTTTCTATGTACTCAAGAAAATCAGGAGGGTACCCATAGATGAGCAGTACGCAAGAACAATTAAAACGCACGATGACCGCACGCCATATTATGATGATGGCGCTGGGTGGAGCAATCGGTGCCGGTCTGTTTAAAGGGAGCGGTGCAGCGATTGATTTAGCCGGTCCGGCTGTCGTGCTCACTTATTTGGTCGGCGGAATCATTTTACTATTTGTTATGCAAGGGCTTGCTGAACTGGCAGTGAATAATAAACAGGCAAGAACGTTTCGTGATTTGGTTCAACCATTGCTCGGCGGCTATGCCGCCCACTTCCTTGACTGGATTTATTGGAAAATGTGGGTGCTGAATATCGCGGCAGAATCAGTGGTTGCCGCCCTGTTTATTCAATATTGGCTGCCGACTGTGCCGATTTGGGTAATTGCGTTAACGGTTTCGGCCATTGTGACACTGATCAATCTGTTTTCAGTTAAACTTTTTGCTGAAACGGAGTACTGGCTTGCGCTATTGAAAATTAGTGTCATTGTGCTGTTTATTATCTTAGGATTGGTTATTTTGTTCGTATCTTTTCATGGGCATCAAGCCGTGGGGTTTGCTAATCTGACTCGGTACGGCGGCTTTTTCCCAAATGGAATGCACGGTTTGGTTGCAGCGATGCTTGTCGTTATTTACTCGTACGGCGGTACGGAAATGATCGGGGTAACCTTGGCTGAGGCAAAGAACCCTGAAAAGGTGATCCCGGAGGCCGCCCGTGGAACACTGGTGCGTATTATTGCTTTTTATATCCTGCCCTTTTTCATTATTGTCAGCCTTATCCCTTGGAATCAGGTTAATGGTGTTCCGGAAAGCCCGTTCGTAACCGTATTTAAATTGATCGGCATCCCTTATGCCAACCATATAATGAATGCGATCATTTTATTGGCGATCATTTCTTCGATGAATTCCGGGCTTTATGCCTCGTCGCGTGTGCTCTATACACAGGCGCTGGATGGACGTGTGCCGAGGTTGTTTGCCAAGGTATCGAAAAGACGTGTGCCGGTGTATGCGATCTTAGCCTGTGCCTCCTCTTTGTATATTGGCGTGCTGACCTCGCTGTTCATCGGCAGCAAAACATTCAATTATTTAATGGGATCGCTTGGCTATACCGTCTTGTTCATCTGGATCATTATTGCCTTGGCCCATATAAAGTCGCGCAGCCCTTTGAACAAACAGAGCAATGGCACGCGTACATTTCCTTATGCAACTTGGTTTGCGTTACTGGCGCTGCTTGCCATCCTGATCGGTGTGCTCGCGACAACCGCTCTGATTATGACGGTCATTACTGCAATCATTTACGCGATCATTACTGTGACTTACTTCAGATCAAAGGCGCAGCTTACAGCCGAATCCATTGCCCCAGAATAAGAACAGCGGCGCATAGATGACTGACGCCTGAGTATTTTGCAAGATGAATAGAAGTGAAAAAGTGCGCGGCAACATGTGTTGTTACGCACTTTTTTTACTAAGCACAGTTTGGTTTTTCTCATTCAAATAGAGTCGCGCGCAAAAGCGAGAATCATGTCAGATTTCAGATCGTCGAAAAATATTTTTCGTCATCAATCCCCTTATTTCTCGGTATTCATTGCTACATTTATCGATTTTGTACCAACTGCAAAAGGAAAATGAATTGACAACTTTAAAGCATACTATTACTATTGGGTATATAGTTTTTATCGTTTATCTTGTTTCGTTGGGGGCGAACTTAAGGTGAAATTAGTGCAAATGATGTCGATGTGTTGCGATGAACTCATGTGTATGAATGTAAATGATTTTGTACGGCGTTTATCCATGTGCACCGAATCGACTGAATCTAATTTCACTTAACAGTCAGCCCTTTACGAGTGAATGAGTATTTCGATTACAAAGTATGGATCAATACGTCGTCTTTAAGCCCAATAAGCTTTAAGACGATTTTTTTGTACAAAATGGAAGAAGGGGCGGTTGAAACTAATGATTTGAAATACTTATAATCTTCGAAAAATAATTAGCTATTTTACTCGACTTTGTTTTACAATAGTTAAAATAGATGATTGTTTTTTGGGGACCGTATAAGACTGAGTCTACATTATTTGATATTTTCGATAGGTTACAAATTGGGGGAAAACAACATGACAAAATCTTTGTATGCGATCGGCGGCGGACAAATGGTCGAGGCGATCATTCGTGCGTCATTAAAGAATCAGGCAATTTCAGCGGATACAACGCAGGTTGTAGATATTAGCCCGAATCGAGTGCGTTACTTAGAGGAAATCTATCACGTGACTGCCGACACAGAATTCCGACCGGAAGCTTTAGAAACTGCGGATGTTGTGCTATTGGGCGTTCGCCCGCAGGATGATTGGGCGGGAATTGCCAAGCAGATTGGTGCGAGCGGACTGAAGAAGCCGTTGATCTCGATCATTGCCGGTGTCACGATCGAGCAATTGGAGGACGCGCTCGAAACGCCGGATTATCCACTTGTTCGTATTATTCCGAACACGCTCACGGATACAGGTTTCGGAGTTACTGGAGCCGCGCTGAACGCAGCAGCAAAGCAAGCGGACGTCGATGAATTTCTGAAGAGTTTCGGAAAAGTTGATTATATTCCCGAAGAACAAATTGATATCTATACCGGGTATGCGATTGCCGGACCAAATTATGTGTACAATTTCTATCTTGCACTGACCAATGCCGGTGTACTTGGCGGACTATCACGAAAACAAGCCAATCAAATTGCCCGTGAGAATCTTCAGGGCGCGGCGAAGATGCTGGAGATCACCGGCAAACATCCTTATGAATTGCTAGATATCAATAATTCGGCAGGTGGTGTAGGCATCACCGCGCAACATGAGCTGGATGCAAGCGACTTTGCGGCGGGTGTTCAGAATGCTGTACTCGCAGCGATCCGAAGAACAACCGAATTGGGGAAGGGAGAATAATAAATGGCTGTTTTAAACTGGGATCATACGATGATCAATGTTCAGGATGTCGATGAAGCAGTCCAATTTTTTGGCGAGCACGGCATTGTGTTCGCACGTGGCGGACGCCATGAAAAGTGGGGTACCGAAAATGCACTCGGGTATTTTGGTCTAAACTATATTGAACTGATTTCTGTTTATGATGAGGCGCGGGCAAAGGACTTTTCACGCTCAGATGCTTCGGCAGTCTATGACGCGGTTCAAGATTATGAACAGAAACTGCAGCGCATCAACACGATTGCGCTCCGAACATCGGATATTGAGGCGACACACGCACGCCTGAAGCAAGCCGGTGTTCCTGCCGGTGACATCGAAGTCGGCAAACGACTGGACGAGCAAGGGCACTTGATTACCTGGTCGATTTTCTTCATCGATGGTACGATTGACGGTTTGCCTTATCCGTTTTTCATTCAATGGCAAGGCAGCGATGAAACGCGCGCGCAAAAACTTACGGAGCAAGGGCTGATTGTCCAACATTCTGCCGGAGATTTGCTGGCGAGACAGGCGGTATTCCATGTACCCGATCCGCAAAAGGCAGCCGACGTCTGGGGACGGCTGCTGGAGGGCAATCCGGAAAAAACAGAGCGCGGATATCGTATACAGTTGCAGGATCGGCAATTGATTTTTGATCAAGGCGCGGAAAATCACATCGTTCAGCTCAATTTTGACGGTGCCGGCGATCCATTAAAACAACAAGCACTTGTGTTTGACCAAATAAAACTTTCATTTAATTAAAGGGGAGAGCAACATGAAGAAGTTAGACAAGATCATCATCGGTGTCATCGCGGCAGTTGTCATTGTCGCTGCAGGTATTTATTTTCTAGGCGGTCTCGGGTCGAATAAATCGGCAACTTCCGATAAAGCAAGTTCCGACAAACCCAAAGTGATTAAAGTGGCCTACGCAACGACCAATTTCCCGATTACCTATCAAAACAGCAAGAAGCAAGGGGACGGATATGACGTTGCCATCATGCGTGAAATTGATAAGCAATTGCCTCAATATAAATTCGACTATGTCGGTACAAGTGATGATGACGTTTTAATCGGTGTGAAGAGCGGTAAGTATCAAGTCGGTGTTAAGAATATTTTCTATACAGCAGATCGCGCGAAGACCTACCTCTTTCCAAAGAACTATTTCGGTGTGAGTGACTCCGGCTTTGTTGTACGTACAAAAGATAAGGATAAATTCGGTGGGTTGGCGAAGCTGGCTAAGAATAAGGGTAAACTCGTTCCCATTGCGCCGCAAAACGGACAATATGCGGTTATCGCTGACTACAACAAGAACAATAATCCTAAGATTGACTTGGGGAGTGCAGACACATTCGTTGTTTCTGATGCTCTGAAATGGGTGAACGAAGGGCGTTATGATGCATTCTTCGCGATCCGTCCAATGTTTGAAGCCAATGTTGAAAAGAAAAACGGAGCCAATGCAGACTTGAAGGGCAAGTTGAGCTATGTGACGTTAGGCGGCATCAAGACCTACCCGCTGTTTAATAAGGATCAAAAGGAATTTGCTGCAGCCTATGACAAAGCGATTACGAAAATTATTGATTCCGGCAAGGCATCCGAACTCTCAGAGAAATACTTTGGTCAGGATAACTTTAAATTACTCGATCAACCGTTCAAGTAATCGAAAAGTTGAGGTTATGTAAATGGAGAATATCAAATTAATCATTAATTTCTTAGGTCAGTTGCTGCCGGCCATTAACATTACCTTAATCGTCTCGGTATCATCCATTATTTTGGGCAGTCTGCTTGGCCTGCTGCTTGCTGCAGCGCGATTAAGCGAATCGGTTGTCCTGCGGGTGCTTGCTAGTGTATATGTGAGTGTGGTTCGGGCAACACCGGCGATCATCATGATTTTCGTGGTGTATTACGGCATGCCGATGTTGTTTAATGACTGGTTCCATACGAATATTGACGGTTGGAACCGTATGTACTTTG
Source organism: Sporolactobacillus inulinus (assembly GCF_006539285.1). Taxonomy (GTDB): domain Bacteria; phylum Bacillota; class Bacilli; order Bacillales; family Sporolactobacillaceae; genus Sporolactobacillus; species Sporolactobacillus inulinus. Next base: position 19,880 of record NZ_BJMS01000037.1, on the reverse strand, counting down.
TCATTATTGCATTAACCGTTCTGTTTTCCGCTCCGGTATCGGAGATTATGCGTTCGGCGTATGAATCGATTGCAAAAGGACAGATGGAGGCCGGACTGATGGTCGGCATGACGCCGTTCCAAACCCTTTATCGAATCATTTTACCGCAAGCGTTTGTTGTGGCACTGCCTAACTTTGCCAATTCAGTCATCAATCTTCTAAAAGAAGGTGCCTTGACGTTTACCATCGGGGTTGTCGACATGGTCGCCAAAGCGCAAATGATCGTTGCCAATAACTCAGGCGGCTATGCTTGGCAAACGTATTGCGCCTTAGCCCTGATTTACTGGGTGATTTCGCTAGCGATTGACAAAGGCGTGTCTCAGGTTGAAAAATCTTATCAGGCAAAACGAAAAACGATTGCCGTTTAAAGGGGGCGCTTAAATGTCATTAAATACAGATTTCATGGTAAAAGTAGCCCAAACGGCCATTCAAGGTGTTCCCGTCACCCTGCAGATTGTCTTGGTTGCATTAGTGATCTCATTCCCGATCGGTATTCTCTTTGCTTTAATCCGAATTTATCGGGTCAAAGTCTTGCAACGAGTGGTGCAGTTTTATGTATCTCTAGTTCGAGGAACGCCGATCATTGCTCAGATTCTGATTGTATACAGCGCATTACCGAGCCTGTTAAATATGATCATTGGCAGGGCTGCATTCGCCATTAATCCGATTTATTATGCGTACATCGTCTTTACGTTGAACGCGATTGCGACTTTGACGGAAGTCTTCCGTTCCGCACTGCAGACGGTTGACAAAGGGCAGATGGAGGCGGGGCTGATGGTCGGCATGCAGCCGCGGCAAACGTTTTGGCGGATCATTCTGCCTCAGGCGTTGATTTCGGCACTGCCCAATATCGCCAACACAACGTTATATCTGATTAAGAATTCATCGCTCGCTTTTATCATGTCGGTTAAAGACATTACTGCGATTGCCAAAACGGAGGCCGCGTTCAACTATAATTTTCTGGAGGCCTACTTGGTGGTTTGGGTTTACTATCTGATCATCTGTTATGCTGCAGAAGTGGTCTTCTACCTGCTTGAACGCTATTTCAGCAAGTATCGCAGACCTATAAAGAAGACGAGCGGTTTCAATTGGCTGCCTTTTCGTATCAAGCAGCCGAAACTGGAGCGAAAACAGAGTTAGCAGAAAGCGAGAGGATGAATCATGCTCACAATTGAAGGCTTAAAGAAAAGCTATGCAGGAAACGACATTCTCAAGGGGATCAGTATTGATGTGAATAAAGGTGATGTCATTTCAATCATTGGGCCCAGCGGCTCCGGAAAGACGACCCTTTTGCGGACGATGACCACGCTGGAAGAGGCCGATGGCGGACATATTACGTTTTCCGGCATTGATAAAGACTTTGAGAAGCTGACAGGAAAAGAAGTCAACACGATCCGACGCAATGTTGGCTTTGTCTTTCAAAACTATAACCTTTTTAACAATAAAACGGCCTTGCAGAACATTACAGAAGGCTTAATCGTTGCACGCAAAGTGAAGAAAAGCGAAGCGGAGAAAATTGCGTTGAAAGCATTGGAACGTGTTGGCCTGACAGACCGCAAAAACCACTATCCGTCACAGCTTTCCGGCGGGCAGCAGCAGCGTGTCGGCATTGCTCGGGCGATTGCGCTGAATCCGGAAGTTATTTTCTTTGATGAGCCGACCTCAGCCTTGGACCCGGAACTTGTCGGGGAAGTGCTGAAAGTCATGCAGGATTTGGCAAGTTCAGGGACAACGATGGTGGTCGTCACCCACCAGATGAGTTTTGCCCGTGATGTTTCCAATCGCGTGATTTTTATGGCGGATGGCCACATTGTCGAACAAGGGGCACCAAAAGCTATTTTTGAAAAACCTTCTGAGCAGCGAACGAAGAAATTCTTGACGGACATCTTAGCAAACGTGTGAAAAAAAGAAGCGACTCATGCGCAAGCGAACCGTCAGAATGGAATCAAATGAAGAAGGAGCATGAAGCGGAATGGCAAACCATGAGAAACATGTGATTGTTACGGGTGCAAGCAGCGGCATTGGCCGCGCGACTGCGGTTGCCCTAGCTGGGCAGGGGTACAACGTGCATTTGATTGGCCGAAATGCAGAACGTCTTGCAAACGTACAGACTGAGACACGTCGTAAAGGCGTGCAGAGCACAACGTATCAATTGGAATTGACGGATAAGACCGCGGTTCAACAGGTATTTGATGAAATCTACGCAACAACCGGACGTATTGACGGGTTAGTGAACGCGGCAGGCATTTTCTACACGACGAACGTTTTAGACTATGAGGACCCGTCATGGAAGGAAATCATGGATGTCAACTTCTATGGGACGCTGTATCCGAGTCTGGCACTGCTTCCGAAACTGATCGCTCAAGGATTCGGCAGCATTGTGAATGTGACGTCTGTCGATGCTTTTGACGGAATCTCGAATTACGATGCGTATGCGGCGTCGAAAGGTGCGGTAACCAGCTTGACAAAGACATTGGCGCTGGAGGGTGCAGCGAAAAATGTGCGTGTGAATGCGGTGGTTCCCGGAATTACCGATACGGAAATGACCCACGAACGGCTTCTGGAAAACATTGAGAAGTACCGCAAAAAGGTGCCGATGCAGCGTGCGGCTCAAGCCGCTGAAGTTGCAAAGCCAATCGCTTTTCTGATTTCCGATGATTCAAGTTACATCACAGGCCAGAGCCTCCATGTCAATGGCGGCTGGCGTCTCGCATAAGGCAAAATACAGGGAGTGACGGTTGTGGCAGAAAACAAACATCAGATTTTACTCGATACGCTGGATAATAAGCCGACAGACCAAGTGTTGGCCGGATTTTGGCATCACTATCTGTCTGATGAGAAGAAACAAGTGCTTGGCTACCGTGATCAGGCGGTGATCGATGATATTGTTGCACGGCAACAACATTTCTATGATCGCTATCAGCCTGATTTTACAAAGATTATGAGTGACGGATTCTTCCTGCATCCCAGCGTGATTGACAACACGTTTGAAACGCCGGAAGACTTGAAGAAGATTCAGCGCATTGATGCGAATGATCCGTGGATCACGCGTCAAGTGGCGGCAATTAAAGCAATTGTTGACCATTACAAGGGTGAAATCGGCAGCTTTTACAATATTTTTTCGCCATGGTATCAGTTACGCCTGCGTTTTGAGATCCTTGAACAGGATCCTAAGAAGATATACCGCTTTTTAAGAGAAGCTCCTCAAGCGATTGCCGATGCCTTTGACATTCTTGCCGATGATCTAATTGTCTTAAGTACCAAGTTGATTCAACAGTCGGGAATTGACGGCATCTATCTATGCGTACAGCAGCCGCAGGACTCCGTCATTAGTACGAAAACATGGCAGCAGTTCGTGCAGCCCAGCGAGGTGAAACTACTGGGCGCAGTTCAAGACGTTCATGATTATAACATGATTCACATCTGCGGCTTTGAAGGCAAGCGGAATCGCCTTGGCGATTACAAGAACTATCCGGTAAAAGCGTTCCACTGGGCTTCTTATGTCGAAGAAGTTTCCTTAAATGAAGGCAAGAAACTGTTTGACGGCCGCGCGGTGATGGGCGGCTTTGAAAATACAGAGAACGGTGTCTTCTATAAGGGAAGCAAAGAAGAAATTCAGACGGAGACAAAGCGTCTGCTCGAAGAAAACGGGCGCCAAGGCATTCTGATCAGCGGCGATTGCAGCATCCCGTTTGACACCGACGACGCACATGCTGCGTGGGTTTCCGAAGCGGCGAATGGATTAAATGTCGGCAATTGATTTGAAAACAAATTTAAAGAAAAGTAAAATCGCGATCCCGAGTTCGGGGGTCGCGATTTGTGTTTGAGCGATTCAATTAGCCGAAGAACATGTTCAAATCCTCTTGAACGCTGCCTATGCCTGTGACACCGAATTGTTCGGTCAACAATGCGGCGACGGTAGGTGAGAGGAATGCCGGCAGGGTCGGTCCAAGATGAATGTCCTTAATGCCGAGATGCAATAAGGCTAAGAGTACAATAACCGCTTTTTGCTCATACCATGCAAGGTTAAAAATGATTGGCAGGTCATTGATATCGCTTAACTGGAAGATCTGTTTCAACTTAAGGGCAATCAACGCTAAAGAATAGGAGTCATTGCATTGCCCGGCATCAAGCACGCGCGGGATGCCATCGATCGCGCCTAGATTGAGTTTATTGTATTTGTACTTCGCACATCCAGCCGTTAAAATAACGGTATCTTTAGGGAGTGCTTTAGCAAAGTCGGTATAGTAGTTTCTTGATTTAGCGCGCCCGTCGCATCCGGCCATGACAATGAACTTTTTAATGTGGCCCGATTTGACCGCAGTGACGATCTTATCGGCCAGTGCAAAGACCTGCTCATGCGCAAAGCCGCCGACAATTTTTCCAGTTTCAAGCTCAGTAGGCGGCGGACATTTTTTGGCGTGGGCAATGAGCTTTGAGAAATCTTTTTGTTCACCAATTTTGCCAGAGAGGTGCGTGCATCCTGGAAAACCTGCGGCACCGGTTGTGTATATACGATCTTTATAGCTGGCTTTTGGTGGAACGATACAATTTGTTGTCATAAGAATCGGACCATTAAAACGCTCAAACTCTTCTTTTTGCTTCCACCATGCATTGCCATAGTTTCCAACGAAATTCGGGTACTTCTTAAATGCGGGGTAATAATGCGCAGGGAGCATTTCCGAATGTGTGTAGACATCGACACCGGTTCCTTGCGTCTGCTGAAGCAGTAGCTCAAGATCACGCAGGTCATGGCCTGAAATTAGAATTCCCGGACGATCTCTGACGCCAAGATTGACTTCGGTTATTTCTGGATTTCCGTACGCATTTGTATTTGCCTGATCCAGCAAGGCCATGCCCTTCAAACCGTAGCGTCCTGTTTCGAGTGTCAGACTTGTGAGTTCTTTGGTGCCCAACGTATCGTCCAAGGTTGCTGCCAAGGCATGTTGAAGGAATTCATGAATTTCCTCGCTGTCTTTGAGTAGGACATTGGCGTGTTTCATATAGGCGGAGAGGCCTTTCAAACCATAAGTAATGAGTTCGCGTAAACTGCGAACATCTTCGTTTTCCGTAGAGAGGACGCCTAGATGTGCCTTTTTAAGAGCAAGACCTCTGTAATCAGAAGATGTCCAAAGTGCTGCATCCGGAAGATTCTTCTTATCGGTTAATGCATCAATCAGTCTGTTTTTTACTGTAAGCGTTGCTTTGACTAGGGAGCGGATGGCTTGTTCATCGAAGTTCGCGTTTGTAATCGTGGTGAAGAGATTTTCTGTGACCAAATGGTTGATGTCGGCGGAGATTTTCTTGCCTTCATCACGCAGACGCATGGTCACAGCGGAAAGCCCTTTCGTGACGTATACGAGCAAATCTTGTGCAGCAGCGACTTCAGGCTTTTTCCCACAGACGCCGACTAATGTACAGCCTCTACCCCTTGCTGTTTCCTGACATTGGTAGCAAAACATTCTCTTTTCCATGTTTCATTCCTCCAGATCAAGATTTTTTTGATTTACTTTGCGCAAACGATTGGCTAAGACGTGTTTGAACTTCAATTTCCTTCAATCATAGTCATGAGGTGAATCAAATGCCATGATCTGGATCAAGTGTTTCGAAGAATTGTTTTGCAGGTGAGACATTCTTGAAGCGGCGTATTAAAGGAACAGAACAACGCATGTTTTTAATCGAGCCTTGCCGGGTATAAATAAATAGGTATGTCCTTCATCCTATGCTCCTGAATTTGAACGGGAAGACTTGGGAAAGATAAAAGCGTTTGACCCATGAGAAATATAGGGTAAGATCTATGAATGTACGTTCCTGTTTCCTGGTACATAGAAAATCTAAAAAAGGCAGAGGTGTAGGCGATGAGTGGCGTTCATCCTTATTTGCGAATGAATGGCAATGGGCAAGAGGCCGTTAAGTTTTATGAAGAGGCATTGAACGCAGAGGTTGTTGGCGTCCAGACATTTGGTGAAATGCCGTCCAACCCGGAATTTCCGCTCCCTGAAGAAGCGAAGCATCGGGTCATGCATGCGATGCTAAAAGTCGGTGATACCGTTCTTATGCTGTCAGACACGTTCCCGGGTGATGCTTATCAGCTGGGAAACCAAGTTGATGTAGCACTTATTCTCGATGAAGTCAGCCAATCAAAGGCTGCATTCGAGAAACTTCAAGTAGGCGGCGATGTGCTCATGCCACTTCAAGAAACGCCTTGGAGTCCTTCCTACGGACAAGTAAAAGATAAGTTTGGCGTTACATGGCAGATTTCAACAGAAGTTAAGCGTTGAATTGCGTCGACTTGGCGCACGGAAAGCTTTACAAAGGGTGGCAGTCAAGAAAGCCCGTGAATTGTGATTCACGGAATGAATTGGCGATCGGCCACCCGTTTTTTGTGTCTATTTCTTTTTAGCGGATTTTTGCATCTGGTTTTCAATATATTCAGCTACAATTTTCTTAGACACGTTGTCAATCGTAGACATGAAGAAACTGGGCGTCCACAAATACCCTCCCCAAAGTTTATCTTTCGTTTCGTGATGATTTTTGAACCATATTCTAGCCGATACTCCCTTCAAAGACTTAACCACACTCGCTGGTGCCATTTTTGGCGGAAAACTGATCATCATGTGAACATGATCTGGCATAATTTCAATATGTTCAACACTTATTCCTTTGTTTTCTGCAATTGAAAGTAAGATATTTTTCATCTCATCATGTCGTTCATTTGTTGTGAAAATTTCTCTGCGATATTTAGTCGGCCACACTAAATGGAAGTTGAAATCATAGACATTAGTTCTTCCGTATATCAACATATGCAACACCTCAAACAACTGCTTTGATTGTCGATCCCAAGACGCTTCAGATTCAGAAACATCTGCTGAAACTAGGTGATCCAGTTGGACGCAACGCAGAGCAATCCAATTTTGGCTATTCGTTTTTTTCATTGGCGAGCAAAACCAACTCGAAACAGCTCAATCAGTTGAAGGGTAAGTCTGTTTCCCATGCCTCTCATTATTTAAAGGTAACCTCAAAGAGTCAACACAATTTATCAAGAGAAGCGTATGAACGTGAGCTCAATCAAACGTTTCATTCCAAGCTTCCTCAGCGGATACAGTTCATACGTATTTCTCTTAATCTTGTTTATGAAGGCGGACAGAAATTTGTCTTGATCGGGGATGAGCAGATTGACTACAGCCCGGCAAACGTTAAACCTTCGTTGATCATGGTACAGTACAAGCAGGGTTTTCGAGCGTTATCTCAACATGCAAAGCAGTCATGGGTGAGCGTTTCCGAACTGAATCCTCACAGCATGTCCCTGAGCAGTCGATTGTAAAAGACTTCGCCGCTTGCTGGAAATTCAAACACGCTGTTCAACACCGACAATCAAACAAATCGCTCGTACCGAATCGATTGGCAGCAGCCTGCTTTTCTTCAGGATATCATCGCACAAAACTTTTTCATGATGAAAGAATTTGATGTGCCAAAAGATAGTGAACGTGTGGATGTCTCTATTCAACAGGAGAATCCTTATCTGTCGGAACAATTGACTTATGAACTGAAAAAATAAACCAAACTACTTATATACCCTAGGGAAATTCCATTTTGTAGGGCGCTTTTGTTGGTAGGACGTTAAAAGAAGAACCATGCAATGGATTGGCTGGCTGCAGGTATGTATTTACTTTGTTTCGATGTTCTTCCGATAGCAACGGCATTCATGCACGCGGCTGAACTTTGTTTTGATACGATCGGGATGCATCCCTGTGTAGTGGGCAAAGCAGATCTGCGGCTTTAAGTGTTCTGCTGTTGACTCAATAACTCCTTGAAGCTCGCTGCCTTCGATCCATACGTGTAAATAATCGCTTTTTTCATGAAACCCGTTCTTTCGGTACCAGTTGTTAACCCATGCATCATCGCGTGTATAGGCTTCCATCTGAACAATAGAGTTTGCTTTCAAACGTTTTTCTGCTTCGGTCAGTAATTGCCTGCCGATGCCGCGTCTCTGAAAGTCGGGATGAACCGCCATATGCCAGATCATGCCGCCAAGCGAAGAGCAGGCGGCACAAACCGTCCTTATCTCCGTTTCATATTCCACATCAATTAAACCAACCACTTGGCCATTTTCAACTGCGACAAGCTCAATTGAAGGATTTTCATAGGTTGGTTTCTTTTGATAAACATCGTCGTAATAAGCAGTATGTAAAAAAGCAAGGACGCGGCAGCGAAGCCAGCCTTCTTCATCTTTTGTTTGGTAAGGCCTAATGTTCATCGTGGATCCTCCTTGATTTACGATGCGTATTCGTTCGATCAACAAGATTTTTTTCCAAATTAAAACAGAATTGAGCAACTTGCGTGTGAAAAAATGGCAAAACAAAAAGGTACATGAACGGCTGGTATGTCTGAATTGGATGCCAGAAGTCCTGCTGACTTTGAAAATGACGTCGAAGCGATTTTTCGCGAAAAGGATGCCAATGATGAATTCCTGTATTGGTTCTCGATTCAAAGCGAAGGCGGAGCGATGGTCGAAGAATTGAATCACGAAATCGACTGCGTTCATCTAAACTATTGGTACGAATGTATCATTGAATCCGTTCATGTACCAACGCTGGCACCGCAGGTTGAGATGATCCCCAAGCGAATACGGCGGTTGACGAGCTAAAGGACTATGCAATCCATAGAAGAGCGATAAAAGCAACGAAATTGGGAAGGCCTAAAAGAAACAAGCGGCTCATCATACCGGTTCGTTCGTTCCTGCTTTTCTTGTCTTCAGTTGCGGTGTTCGCACGGTTGCGGTCGCCACTGACTAATGCGCCGGAAGCTAGAGCGGAAATAAGCAGACAAACAATACCGATGACGGCGGCAATGCTTGCGAAGAAATCACGAAAAGGCGATAGAGCGCCGATGATAAAGAGCAGTATGGCTATGGTTAATCCGGTTGCAAAGAATTTCAATTGGTTCACCTCAAGTGTTTTGTTGGGAGATTAGTGCGCGATAAAAATGGCATAGACAATGAACGCTACCGCTGCAACGACGATCAGGGACATACATCCTGGTTTTCCGATAAATACGCGATCGAAATTGTCTTTTCTGTTCTTGTTCGATTCGAACATGCTGCACTCCTTTGCATTAACAAATCATTACGATTTTCTTACTGATTTTTCTGTATTTACAATCTATTATACATGATTGCCGGAAAAAATGCTGCCTCGGTGGTGTCATGATAACGAATGCATCGTTGAGATTTCCGATTCCTCTGCATCATCTTTCGAGGTGGTCCCCCATTTTATTACGTGGAACAGCAGCAATTCATGTCCTCGCTTAATTCTCAATTATAAACGATAAGACAAAACGTGAATTCCTTTTGAATATAATAAAGTAATGATTATTAATTGATAAATAGTATATATAAAATCATCTGGATTGATTCTGAGTTCATTCATTCTTAATTGTGATTTTTAACGAAATAATCCTATAATACGGCGATTAACAATGATAATCATTCTTTGTTATCGGCGTAATTAATTGTGATTATCATTATCAATTAAAAAATATAAATGATAATAAAAGCTTGAATTTCTAATAACAAGTGCTACAATTTTATGTATAGAATAAATGTTTCCTCGATGAAAATTAGAGCTTTTATTAATAGTGATCATTGGAAGGGAGCGCAGAGTCATGTCAATGATGGAGAATAACGTCGAAAAATTGAAACTGAGATTGAAAGAGAATGAGACGCTAAAAAAATTTTTTCGTAAAAGTACATTAGCTCAGAAAGTTAACGTCCTGCGCGCGAGCGTGATGGGGGCGAATGATGGAATTATTTCCGTTGCCGGCATTGTTTTAGGCGTTGCCGGAGCAACAAATAATAATTTTGCGATTTTTATAGCCGGAATCGGTGGCTTGCTTGCGGGAAATATCTCGATGGCAATGGGAGAGTATGTGTCGGTCCATTCGGAACGCGATGCTCAGGAACGAGCGACACGAAAAGAGAAGCAATTATTGGCAACAAATTATGACCAACAGTATCAATACATTTGCAAGCGGTTGGAGACGTCGGGGATTTCTCATGAGCTGTCTGAACATGCGGCTCAAGAAATGATGGCGCGTGATCCGCTCGGAACGGTCGTTCGTGAGAAATATGGGTTTGATCCAGCACAGTTCACAAGTCCGTTTGCGGCCGCACTGGCTTCGATGCTGTCGTTTACACTGGGAGCATTGCTTCCCCTTATGGCAATGACCTTGTTGCCCGCTCAATGGAAGACCATTGGAACGATGCTCGCTGTCGTATTCGCGCTCATGATTACAGGGTACAGCGCCGCTGCCTTGGCGCGCACCAATCGATCCCGCAGCGTCTTTCGCAATGTAGTGGCGGGCTTGCTGACGATGCTTGTCACTTACTTTATCGGAAGTCTATTTGCCTAAGGATTCAGGAGATGAGTTTCATTGATTCAGAGTAAGGTAACGAAACAGACCATGAGTGAAAAATTAAATACACTAAGAGCCGGCGTGCTCGGCTCGAATGATGGAATCTTGACCGTTGTCGGCGTGCTGTTCAGTGTGGGTGCGGCAACGACGAACCACTTCACAATCTTGATCGCCGGATTATCCGACTTGATTGCCTGCGCGTTCTCAATGGCAGCAGGAGAATATGCATCGGTTAGTACGCAAAAAGATACGGAACATGCGGTTGTGGAAAAAGAACGGTCACTGCTTGAAAGCAATCGTGCGCTCCAGCTGCAGCAGGTTGCGGACTATTATCAAACGAAAGGGGTAACAAGCAAAACAGCGTACGCGATTGCCCAAGAACTGATGGTACGCCGCCCACTACAAACCGTTGTCGACGTAAAGCACAACATTCAATTGGGTCATTATATGAATCCTTGGTTTGCCGCATGTGCCTCTTTGATCTCTGCGGCGATGGGCGGCTGCCTGCCCCTTCTCGCCCTTACCTTTCTTCCTGGAAACGCGCAATGGCCGGGAACAATCGGTGCAGTCATTCTGTCCGTAGCACTTACCGGGTTTCTTGGCGCGAAGCTTGGCCGAGGATTTGTTAAAAAAGCGATTATTCGTAATGTGATCATAGGGATTGTTACAATGCTGATCCATTATTACGTCGGTGTGCTGATTGTTTGAAGGCGGCGTGCCCGTCATGATTTAAAGGCGGGTTAGGGTTGTGGCGCAAGGAGGCTGTAGTCCCGCTCTTTTCAACGAATTCGTGACAATGGATGCGCCTAATTAAATTATTCGGATAAAAATACTAAGAATAATCTTGACGCTTGCAATTATTTTAGATACACTCAATACACCAACTGAATCATTCTTATCAAGAGCGGGGGAGGGACTGGTCCAATGAACCCCGACAACCAGCATTTGCACGATGTATGGTGTCACATCCAGCAGATTCATTCTGAGAGATAAGAATAATAGTAGCGAACGTTGCAACGGCTATTTTTCTTCGACTCAAGAAAAATAGCCGTTTTTCTGTACACGATTCGTGTAAGGGCAGCGTTCGCGGGCAAAGTTCCATGGTGTTCCAACATAATAATTTGTTCAAAAATAAGACCGTACTTGAAGATGTAACGGAAAGTCTTAGTGTCGTCTCGAGAAGAACGAGGAACTGGTCGAGGATTCAAAGCCAAAAGAACGCTTTGAAAACAGCAAACGTGTGCGCACGCAAGCTTTTCTGCAAAAACTGACGTATGAGGAGGAGTGACATGACTCAGATTAAGGAAACTTTGCAAACATTAGAACCGCTCTTTCAGTGGTTTCATCGCCATCCGGAACTCGCGCTCAGCGAATTTGAAACAACGAAAAAAATCAAACAGGTGCTGACCAAGCACGCAATTGAGCTTTTGCCCAACCCGCTGGATACTGGTGTGTTCGCAAAGATCGGTGGCAAGCATGACGGACCATTGATTGCGCTTCGAGCGGATATTGATGCGCTGCCGATTAACGAGGAGTCAGGGCTGCCCTACTCTTCTGAGTATCCCAATCGGATGCATGCCTGTGGTCATGATTTTCACTTAACCAATTTACTTGCGACAGCCATCGAATTGAAAAAAATTGAAGATGAGCTGAACGGAACAGTCTTGCTTATTTTCCAACCGGCGGAAGAAGTCGATCATGGTGCCGACAAGGTTGTGCAGACCGGCATCTTAGAGGGTGTGGAAGCGATCTTTGGTCTTCACGTCAATACAGAACTACGGGCGGGCGTTGTTGGTATAAAAGAAGGCAATTTGAATGCCGCGGTTGATCGCTTCTTTGTTTCGTTTACAGGAAAAGGAGGGCATGCCGCTCATCCTGAAGATGCGAATGATGTGATTGTTGCGACAGGACAGTTGATCGGTGCCGCTCAATCAATTGTCAGCCGCAATATCAGTCCTTTCGAACCAGGTGTGGTGTCGATTACACACATTGAAGCTGGAAAGACATGGAATGTCCTACCGAGTACCTCCTTGCTTGAAGGGACGGTTCGCTCATACGCGCCAAGCGTTCGCGGGCAAATCAAAGCCCGTTTGCAGGAGGTGACGCGTGGCATAGCCGCTACCAATGGCATTAGCGGTGCATTTAAATGGGTGGATGGTGCGCCGGCCGTGGTGAATGACCGCCGCTTAACGAAACTGGTTGCGTCTGTAGCAAAGGAGCAGAACTTTGATGTTGTTCCTCTGAATCCAAGTATGGGCGGCGAAGATTTTTCATCCTATCAACAGGTGATTCCCGGCACCTTTTTCAATGTTGGTGTTTCTTCGGACTATCCGGTGCATAACAGCAAATTTAAGGCGGATCCGAAAGCCTTTGAAACATCCGTTCCTCTTTTCATTGCATTAGTCAAAGCCTATTTTGAAAGGGGCTTAAGCGATGGTGAAACGCTTCTATCCTGATTTTTTAACGATGTGTTCGGATCGATCATGCAGCCGGGGTCGAGCGCCAGTTTTGCCGGGACCAGCCGTGTTGGACGAGTGGCTCATTATGTGGTTAAGTCGCCACTGCTTTAAAGCGTAGCCTGAATTGAGCGGATAAAGCAGATCGTTTTACACAATCTGAAAATTCTGCTAATGTAAAGATGAGCGCTTCTTCCATTGTTATTCATAGTAATCGGACAGCACCTAGAAAGGTGTTTTTTTGTATCTTTATATTTAGGATCGTGGGCAGAAAGTTGCAGATGAGCAAAGTTTATCTAAAAAATGAAAGGATGATGCATCAGTAATGGAAAAAGACAAGAGTTTGGTGGTTGGATGAAAAAATGGCGAATCGATATGCAGGCGAATGATCGGGTCAATGGAAAACTTGTACTCACCATTTACCGCTTTGGCAACTGGCTGTACGAAGATTTTAAAGTCCCGGTGTTTCATTGGCTGCTTTGGTGGAGTTATAAGATTTTGAATTTAGTTATTGCAAAGGGGTTTTGCAGTGCGGACATCCCTGCAAGTACCAAAATCGGTGCGGGTCTTTACTTAGCTCACGGCGGCAATGGAGTTGTCATCCACGAACGGTCGGTCATCGGCGAGCGCGTATCGATCCTTCAGCAAGTGACGATTGGTGAAAATTCTCATCACAGAACACATCCTGATGTTGGTCCCATCATCGGCAGCGATGTTTATATCGGCGCCGGTGCCAAAGTGGTTGGGCCGATCAAAGTCGGCGACAGCGCAATTATCGGAGCAAACGCTGTCGTTTTAAAGGATGTCCCAGATATTGCTCGGGCAGTCGGCATCCCGGCCCACATCATCAAAAGCGATAAAATCATCTATACACGACATTCCCCCTCAGTAAATTTAAGGAAGAAGTAAGAACTCAGCCGTTCAGCACGTCTCATCAAAAGGCATCTCCCAACTGGCGGAGCTTCATGATCACGCCCAACCTTGACAAGGCAAGGAACGTCAACTGAAAAGCAGCATGTGTCAAAAATTCATGATCCTCGAATGCAGATAAGTGCTCAGAGGCGGTCGGACTTTACAAACGGAGAGCGTTTAACTAAACTAAAGATAATCAAACGAACGGAAGGGTGAACCAAGGGCCGATGAAAAACTAATCCTATTTTTGAAGCTGATAACTGAAGGACGTTGAAACAGCAGGTATTTTCTGTCTTCATGCCTTCAGCCGGATGTTCAGAGTAGGATGGTTTTCTTCGCTCGTGCCCAAAAAGAGTGGATCTCTTTTTGCTGTTCACCAAAGTGATGCCACCTATTCTGAAGCCGGATAGGGGGCATTTTTCTGTCCCCGGATATTGAATGAAAATGGGGATGATGCAATGGTTTTACTTGAGGCAATGAAGATCAAACACTCGGTCAAAGATCGGCCGCTGTTTGCCATCGATCAATTATACGTGCATGAGAAGGATCGGATCGGTCTGGTTGGACGAAACGGAAGCGGGAAGACGACACTGCTCAATATACTTGCGAAAAAGCTGACTCCGGAGGAAGGAACCGTGATCCAACGGGTATCATGTGACCTGCTGCCTCAGCTGAAACGCGCGGATACGACCAAAAGCGGCGGTGAAGTGACGCAGGCATACATTCAGGAGGCGCTGCTTAGGGCGCCGGAACTCTTGCTCGCTGATGAGCCAACCACAAATCTTGATCTTGAGCATATTGAGTGGCTGGAAAAGAAATTGAATGCCTGGCAAGGCGCATTGATCCTTGTGTCGCATGACCGTGCCTTTCTCGACCACTTGTGCACGACAATCTGGGAGATTGAGGATGGGAAGCTAACGAAATACACGGGCAATTACAGCGCCTACGAAAAACAAAAAGAAGCCCAACGCGCCGAGCAGCAACTTGCTTATGAAAAATATGTGAAAAAAAAGCGCCAACTGGAGGACGCGCTGCAATTAAAGGTGAGGAAAGCTGAGCGGGCCACGAAAAAGCCGAAACATGTGAGTGCATCCGAATCAAAGATTACAGGTGCACGGCCCTATTTCGCAAAAAAACAGAAGAAGCTGCAGAAAACGGCGAGTTCCATTGAGACCCGTCTGGATCAATTGGAAAAGGTTGATAAGGTTAAAGAAGCCGCACCGATCAAAATGGCTTTGCCCAATGCCGATGCATTTAAAAACCGAATCATTTTTCGCGTGAAGGATGTATCTGGGCAGATTGGCGAACGGGTGCTGTGGAAGCGTGCACGTTTTCTTATTCGCGGCGGCGAGAAACTGGCAGTCATTGGTCCGAACGGGAGCGGGAAGACGACACTGATTAAAAAAATCATTCACCAAGAAGCAGGAATTTCACAATCGCCTTCGGTTAAAATTGCTTATTTCAGTCAGAACTTGAACATTTTAGATGAAAAACAGTCGATTCTTGAGAATGTCCGTGTCTCATCCAAACAGAGTGAAACCTTGATTCGAACGGTACTGGCACGGATGCATTTTTACCGCGATGCTGTCGAAAAACCGGTTGACGTACTTAGCGGTGGTGAACGCGTCAAAGTCGCGCTAACCAAACTCTTTTTAAGCGAGATGAATACACTGATTCTGGATGAACCGACGAACTATCTTGATTTGGAAGCCGCTTCAGCGCTTGAATCACTGCTTAAGGACTATGAAGGAACCGTGATCTTCATCTCCCATGATCGTCGCTTTATTGAGCGTGTCGCGACGCGGGTGCTTGAGATCCGTAATCAGAAAATCACCCTTTTCGAAGGAAGCTATCGGCAGTTCCGAAACCGTAAACCGAGGAAGAAACACGACGTGAAGCAGGACCAGCGGCTGATTATTGATACAAAGATGACTGAGGTGCTCAGCCGGTTGAGTCTTGAACCATCGTCTGAATTGGAGGAAGCGTTCCAGAAGCTTTTAAAAGAAAAGAAAAAGCTTGAGAAGTAAGCGAGAAAAGGCAGACGATGACGGGCAATGATGCATTAAATAGGATAAAGCGAGTCGATCAAAGCAGAGCTAGTAACGCATAAAAATGAGCGGAGGAAGGGTGAATGCCCACCGCTCGTTTTTTGTCGCACGGCAATTAGGATTCTGGATAACAACGCGCTTTATTTAAACAATGCATGTTTTTCCCAAAGCACCGGGATGCATTGGCTGTGAAAATTTATTTTAAAGCATCTTTTGTTTATCCGCTCGAATCTATTTACTGATAGTATAGAGAAAGGTTATTAAGAATTGGAGGAGCGTTACGTGGAATTTTCAAAGAAAGTGGCCGCCATCCATCCATCGCCGATTCGGGATATGATGGTGCGTGCCGCGCGTATTGATGATGTCATTTCGTTTGCGGTTGGTGAACCGGACTTTCATTCAGCACCGAATGTGATTGAGGCAGCCAAACGTGCACTCGATGATGGAGAAACCAAATATGCGCCTGGCGCAGGAATGACAAGACTGCGGGAGGTTTATGCAGCATACCTCAAAGAGGCCATCGGTGTTTCTTATGAGACGGAAAACTGTCTCGTGACAACGGGCGGCATGGGCGCGCTTTTTCTCGGTTTGACCACACTTTTGAATTCTGGGGATGAAGTCATTTTCAGTTCGCCGTACTGGAGTAATTACGGGCAGCAGATCGTGCTTTGCGGTGGCAAGCCTGTTGCGATTGATGTCGATGAAGCGCATGATTTCGTGATTGATCCGGTTGCCATTGAAAAGGCAATCACTGCGAAGACAAAAGTAATTCTGCTAAACTCACCGAGCAATCCGACCGGCAGTGTGATTGATGCAGCATCACTGCGCGCGATTGCTGAGATTGCGGTGAAACATGACCTTGTTGTGATCAGTGATGAGGTGTATCGCCACATTCTCTTTGATGGAAGAACGTATACAAGTATCGCCTCTTTTCCTGGAATGAAGAAACGCACGCTGATTATCGACAGCTGCTCGAAAACCCATGCGATGACCGGTTTCCGTGTTGGTTTTGCAACCGGACCGCTGAATTTGATTCGAGAGATGACGAAAATTACCGAGGACGTTTGGAGCTGCGTGAATACCTCTGCCCAATTTGCGGCGATCGAGGCGTTCACCCGCGGAGCGGATTACCGTGAAATGATGGTCGCTGAATATGAAAAGAGGCGTAATTATATTTATCAACGGATTAATGCGATTGATTGTCTGTCTTCGATTAAACCGATGGGTGCCTTCTACCTTTTTGCGAACATTACAAAAACGGGACTTGCCGCAAAGGAATTCTGTGATCGTCTGCTCGATGAAGCGCATGTTGCGGTCGTTCCCGGTGACCATTTCGGGACGCATGCTTCGGGATACGTCCGCATCTCCTATGCAACGTCGATGCAAAAGATTAAAGAGGGTATGGACCGAATCGAAGCGTTTGTCAATCGGTTGTAAGATGTGGAAATGAATCACCAGGAGGGATACGTGATGGAGTTAGCAATAGTTACCGGCGGATCACGCGGACTCGGGTATGAGACGAGCCGTATCCTGCTTGAGCGCGGGATTCGGGTGATCGGCATCTCCCGCAGCATCAACGCGACCATTGATGCACTCATTAAAGGGAGCAACGGGCATTATGTGCATGTTGCAGCGAATCTTGCAGATGCATCCGATGTTTCATCCGCCATGCAGCAGGTCTGTGCGCGGATCTCATCTGAGAAACCCGAAAAAGTATATGTGGTCAATAATGCGGGAACTGTGGAACCGATTGAACGGTTGGGCTATTTAGATGCCCCAGCGATTCAGCAAGCCATTCAATTAAATATGCTTGCGCCGATGTTAATCAATAACCGCATACTGCAGCAACTGGACGGTGAAAAAACGGAACTAGTGATTGTCAACGTGACTTCCGGTGCCGCAGAACGGGCGATCCATGGCTGGGGCGTCTACTGCACGACCAAAGCGGCGATTGATATGCATACGAAAACAGCAGGGCTGGAACAGGAACAGGCCGGGTTGCCGCATAAAGTGATCGCCTTCAGTCCGGGAATTATGGATACTGAGATGCAGGAAACGATCCGAAGTACAGCAGCAGAAGCATTCGCCGACCATAGTACTTTTGTAGGCTTTAAAGAAAACGGTAAGCTGCGTCCACCTGCAACGGTTGCAGGTACGTTAGTCAACTTGATATTAAATGAACCGTTAGTGAATGGGAAAGTTTATGATGTGAACGACTTTATTTCATTGTAAGAAAGTCTAGAGATGTCGAGGAAAAGAGGACAAGAGGGCTGACGCGGAGGAAGTTGAAGCAGCTGCCTACTGGTACCGAACCGCTCTGTGATGTGAGTCATCTGAGCGTCCGCACTCAGAATAATTGGATGGACAGACGTTTTTTTACCCCTTCTTCCAATTTTGTCACTGATTATTCGAGAAAAAGTAGAAAAAGGGTTTGAAAATTTTTCTGAAAAGAGTAATAATGAAAAGACATTTGCGGAAAGAATCAAATAAGTAGGGGTTGCTGTTGCTTCATGAAAGTAGTTAAATTTGGAGGAAGCTCACTGGCTTCCGGAGTACAAGTCGAAAAAGTATATCAAATTGTTTCATCAGATCCTGAACGTAAAATCGTCGTCGTATCCGCTCCTGGAAAACGCTATGCGGACGATGAAAAAGTAACCGACCTTTTGATCAGCTGCGCTGAACGCTGTTTGAAAGGTGAAGATACGCATGATCTAGTCGATACGATTGTCGGCAGATACCAAAGCATTGCTGAAGAACTTCATCTTGCCGATACAATTATCAGAAAAGTCAAAGATGATCTGCTCAGTCTGCTTGCAAGCGACAAGACCAACCCATCCGCCTTTATTGAAGCGGTTAAGGCGAGCGGCGAGGATAATAACGCCAAGCTTGTTGCTGCCTGCTTTAAACATAAAGGCTTGAATGCTCATTATGTTTCACCAAAAGAAGCAGGTTTGCTTGTCAGCAATGAGCCCGGCAACGCGCAGGTGCTCCCTGAATCGTATGAACGGCTTTACGCATTGCGCGATCAGCCGGGAATTATCGTATTTCCAGGTTTCTTTGGCTATAATACCGACGGCGAAGTGGTTACATTTTCGCGCAGCGGATCGGATATAACCGGATCGATCTTGGCAAATGGGGTAAAAGCGGATCTCTATGAGAACTTCACCGATGTTGATGCCGTTTATGCGGTGAATCCGCATCTTGTTTCTCATCCGAGAGAAATTTGCGAACTGACGTACCGTGAAATGCGCGAACTTTCTTATGGCGGTTTTTCTGTTTTTCATGATGAAGCACTGATCCCGGCTTTCCGCGTAGGCATTCCGGTCAACGTGAAGAATACCAACAATCCGGAGGCTCCAGGAACGAGAATTGTGAGCGAACGC
The DNA here is from genome assembly GCF_006539285.1 of Sporolactobacillus inulinus. Classification (GTDB taxonomy): domain Bacteria; phylum Bacillota; class Bacilli; order Bacillales; family Sporolactobacillaceae; genus Sporolactobacillus; species Sporolactobacillus inulinus. The sequence continues at coordinate 629 of NZ_BJMS01000037.1, read as the reverse complement.
AAAAATACGAACGGGCCGGTTGTCGGAATTGCTAGTGACGACGGCTTCTGCAGCATATACATCAGCAAATACCTCATGAATAAGGAAATCGGATTCGGACGCAAGGTGCTCTGTATTTTAGAAGACTATGGCTTGTCCTTTGAACATATTCCCTCGGGGATTGATGATATGACGGTTATTCTTCGCCAAAGCCAGATTGATGAAACGCTTGAAAAGGAGATTACCGCGCGTCTCATCGAGGAACTTCACGCCGATGAAGTTCATGTTGAACACGACCTTGCGCTGATCATGATGGTGGGCGAAGGGATGAGACAAAAGGTCGGTACAAACGCACGCGCATCAATGGCATTAGCCAATGCTCATATTAACATTGAGATGATTAATCAAGGTTCATCGGAAACGAGCATGATGTTCGGCGTTAAGGAAGCTGTTGAAGATCGGGCGGTACAGGCCCTTTACGAAGAATTTTTTTCGACTGCTAAAGTATGAGCGGAATAAGCAATGGAAGAAGCTCCGGATCGGGGCTTTTTTTTATAGGTAAAGACAATTTATAATTTTGCCTTGCTGGGACGATGATAACGGCATAAAAGTGGAACTTTCGTAATTGTAAGGGAACTTCCGCTAATTAT
>NZ_BJMS01000036.1 GCF_006539285.1 Sporolactobacillus inulinus | reverse complement strand
GCGAGCCTCCTCAGACAGGCTAGAATCTGCGCTTTTGATGTACAGTCTTTTGCATGACCAAAAATCCACATACTTTCCTACCAGTGTAAAAAAAACTTTAGAGCCATACTGCGCCCTAAAGTCTTTGATGGTCATCTTCAAAAACTTTATTTTTCCTCAAAAACAAGGTTGTCGACCTCAATTGGGGTTGTTTCGCCTTTTTGTGCTGCATTAATGAGCTGCGCACTATAGACACTGAACGCATGACTGGAATGCGTTGCACCGCTAACCACCTCAACCTCTTCCGCTTTTTGCTTTTCGACTAAGGATTTGCTGAGCGCCGGAATGTATTCTTTTGGTCCTGTCCCGGATTTCGCTTTCATCGCTTTTTCATATTCAGTACTCTTAGACTTCAACTGACCGTCTTTGTCTAAGAAATCATAGTCTACCTTTGTGATTTTTCCATCTTTTACCGTCATATTAATAAAGGTTTTCCAGCCATTTGACGTCAGATTCTTTTCAGCCAGCTTATAGACGCCGTCCTTCAATTTCGCCTGAGCATCAATTTCAATCGGTGTGGTATCCCCTTTTTGTGCTGCTTGAATCAATTGCTGTGCGTAGTTAATAAAGTGATCGGAGGATTCGGTAGCCCCAGAAACGACTTCAACCTGCTGCGCATCCTGGCTGGAGACAAGTGCTTTATTTAATTGTGGAATATATTCTTTCGGTCCTATTCCGGATTTCGCTTTCATTGCCTTTTCATAACCTGCATCCTCTGATTTGAGCTTGCCGTCCTTGTTTGTATAATTGTAGTCCGATTTAGTAATCGTTCCGTCTTTTACAGTTATGGAAAAGGACGCTTTCCAACCATGTGTATCAAAATCTTTCTCTTTTAGCGAATACGTACCATCTTTGAGCGGTGCACCGGCGATTCGCTTTGCTGCAGCCGGCTGGCTTGACTCGGAAGTATCTTTTTTTGCACTCGATTCGGTAGCGTTTTCATTTGATCCGCAAGCAACTAACATCATCATCAATAATAGAGCGAACGGTAAAATTAATCGTTTCAAACGCATAACAAATCTCCCCCTGCTTGACTTTGTGAATGCTATCACTCATTTGCTTTTAAATGATACCACCCACATTTGAGAATTTCTGTAGCATTTTTGTGAACGTTTTCAATAATATTTTTGTTGTTTTGCAGAACTACATAGACGCATAAAGTTATTCGGGTGTAGACTTTAAATGGTACTATTGGTACTCATTTAACACGGTTTATAGAGGGAAATGGAAACGCATTCACTTTGTTGAGGAAGGTGCGAGATGATGAAGAATAAGAATATCATTATTATCGGAGCTGGATACGCAGGGGTACATGCAGCAAAAAAATTAGCGAAAACATTTAAAAAAGATGCTTCCGTCACGATTACTTTAATTGATCGGCACTCATACCATACGATGATGACGGAGCTTCATGAAGTTGCATCACACCGCGTTGAACCTGAGGCCATTAAATTTGACCTGCGCAAACTGTTTAAGCACACTAAGGTTAAGCTCGTAACCGATGAAGTCACCCATGTGGATCATGCGACCAAAACGATTACAACCAAAAACGGCACGTATACCTATGATTATTTGATTTTGGGCATGGGCGGCGAGCCGAACGATTTTCGTACTCCAGGTGTTCGTGAACACGGCTTCACCTTAATGTCCTGGGAGGATGCCGTAAAACTTCGGGAACATATTGAAAAGACGGTTCGACAAGCGGCGACGGAACATGATGCGAAAAAGCGGCAGGCGATGCTCTCCTTTGCCATTTGCGGTTCCGGCTTTACAGGCGTTGAAATGATCGGCGAGCTGATTGAATGGAAGCAGCGTTTAGCGAAACTCAATAAATTGGATGAGAATGAAATCAGTTTGTATCTTGTGGAAGCGCTGCCGACTATTCTGAATATGCTTGATCGCAAGGATGCTGGAAAAGCAGAAAAATACATGCTGAAGAAAGGAGTCACGATCCTGACCGGCTCACCGATTGTTGCGGTTAAGGAGGATCAAATTGTTCTAAAATCAGGTCAAGAAATTCCGACCCATACCTTAATATGGACAGCCGGTGTCAAAGCGAACCAGCAAACGAGCGGTTTCGGAATGAACACGGCTCGTGCCGGACGGTTACGCGTTAATGAACACATGGAAGCTGAAGGTCTTGATCACGTGTATGTCGTTGGAGATCTTGCCTATTTTGAAGAGGCTGGCAAACCGACGCCGCAAATCGTTGAGGCAGCCGAACAAACGGCGGGAACAGCGGTGAAAAATATTCGTGCAGACATAAAAGGCGGCGAAAAAACAGCTTATAAGGGGAATTACCATGGGGTCATGGTTTCGATCGGTGCCAGGTACGGGGTTGCTCATTTAGGTAAAATTCATCTCAGTGGCTTTTTCGCAAATTTCATGAAGCATATCGTAAATTTGTACTACTTTTTCGGTATTCGCAGTGCGCACTACATCTTCCACTACATCATGCATGAATTCTTTCAAACGAAGGACAAACGAAACATTTTCCGCAATCTGTCCACACGTTATGGGAATGTACTTTGGACCTTGCCGTTGCGCATTTTTGTAGGCGGCTTCTGGCTGACCGAGGCGTTTGCAAAATTATGGGGCGAAAGTACATGGAGCAAGGCAACGTCGAACTGGTCAAATGTACATCTGTTATTTAGCGGACTCGGAAAAGACTCTTGGCTGACCGGATCAACGGTGAAAATGCCCTTTGAATGGCTGCAAACCGCCACAACCGGTGCAAGTCAAGCTGCCGGAGCCGGTGCTGGCGATGCTGCAACTCAATGGGCAACGCCGATCCTCAGCAAAATGCCGTTCTGGTTTGAGTGGTTGATGAAACTGATGCTGCCAAATGCAGATGTCGCGATCTTTATGCAACGCACGATGGTGTTTGTCGAGCTGGCCATTGGTCTTGCCATACTGGCAGGTCTCTTCACCTGGATCAGCAGCGGTGCAAGTGCGGGTTTTCTCGTTGTGTTCACGCTAAGCGCGATGCTCGGTTGGGATAAATTATGGGCGCTTCCTGCATCCATTGCGCTTATGAACGGCTCCGGACGCTCAGTCGGTCTTGATTATTGGGTTGTTCCATTCCTTCAAAAGACACTCGGCAGATGGTGGTACGGTAAGGAGCAGGCAAGATACAATGACGCTGAGGAAGATGGCGGCTTTGCACTTGTAAAAGCGACCGATTCAAAGAACCTGAATCAATAATTGAAAGGAAGGAGTAAGGACAATGCGCAGCTGTTTTCGAATGATCAAGCGCTGGGATCTGATCATTGTTGCGATCCTGATCCTAATCTCTTTTCTGCCGATCGCTTTATTTAGTGCGGTTCAAGCGAAAACTGCAACAAACCCTGCGGCAAGTCGCGTCGCTGTGATTACTCAGGACAATAAAGTAATTAAGAAGATACAGCTTACCGAAAACAAACGGACCTATCAGTTCGTGATCCATTCCGGAGACGGTGATGAAGATACGGTTGAGGTACAAAAAAGTAGAATTCGGGTGAAAAGTGCAACGTGTCCGGATCAGGTTTGTGTCCTTACCGGATTCATTGATCAGCCGGGTGAAACCATTGTCTGTCTCCCTTATCATTTGGTGATTGAAATACAAAGCGACAATGAACCGCCACAGGACATCATTGTCAGCTCCTGAGGCGCCGCTTAAGGAAGATGCCCGATGACTAAAAATCAACGAAATGCTTATATCGCCCTGCTCGCAGCTCAAGCAGTGATCATCAGTCTTTTTGAAAATGCCATCCCGTTTCCTTTTGGAATTGCTCCCGGAGCAAAGCTCGGTCTTGCCAACGTCATCACATGCATGGCTCTTTACACGCTCGCGACAAAGGATACGATAAAAGTCGTCTCGCTTCGCTTAATTCTTGCGACCCTGCTCGGCGGCACCCTGTCCACATTCATGTACAGCGCTGCTGGAATTGTCTTGAGTTTTATCGGAATGTGGCTCGTAAAAAAGCTTGGTCCCGATCGCATCAGCCTAATTGGTGTCAGCGCGACCGGCGCCATTCTGCACAATATCGGCCAACTGATCATTGCCAGTTGGATCGCCCAAACATGGACGGTGCTCTTGTATTTACCGGTTCTTTCATTTGTCGGCATCCTAGCCGGTATTGCCATCGGCGTTATGGCAAACTACTTATTAACTCATGTAGAAAAACTGCAATACTATCAAAAGGTAAAAGAAACCAATGAAAAGGTGCACGGGTGGTGATTCTGATGGGTGTACACAAAATGTGGGATAAATACCCGGAATTAAAGAGAGAACTTACAGAAGTGTCCCAGCTCATCATTTCTTCGATTCATATACGGGATGAAGCCATTGAAAAAAAAATCAAAACCATGATTCAGTCAGGCGGCAAGATGCTGCGTCCCGCTTACACGCTTTTATGCGCGCAAATCGGACCGGAGCAGGATCCGGAGCGTACCAAAGCAGTTGCAGCGGCGCTCGAATGTCTGCATCTGGCAACACTTGTTCATGATGATGTGATTGATCAGGCAGATACACGCCACGGACAAACGACGATAAACACTGCCTACGGAAACAAACTGGCGATCTATACCGGTGACTATTTACTGACACTCGCCTTCTCAATGCTGTCTCACTATGCGGACTCGGCGCCGCAAATCAAATTTCGCGGATTTGAGGCCGATAAGATTCTCGCTGGTGAACTGACGCAATTGCATGGGGAATTTCAAACGTCTGTCTCAGTAAAAAGATATCTCGCTCAAATATCCGGAAAAACCGCGCAGCTGTTTGCCATCAGCTGTTACGCCGGGGCGCTGTCCAGCCAAGCAAAAGAAAAAAACGCTCGGCATGCGTGGTATTTAGGCCACTACTTCGGTATGGCTTTCCAAATTATTGATGACTTGCTTGACTATAAAGGAAAAAGCGAACTGCTTGGAAAACCGGCAATGAACGACTTGAACCAAGGGATCTACACGCTCCCGCTCATCTATGCGCTCAAAGCAGATCCACAAAAGTTGGGCCTGCTGCTGCAAAAACGCAATACATTAACCGATGCGGACATGGTCGCAGTGCTGGAGATCATCGAGAAGCACCACGGCTATGAAAAAGCATTAAGTTTAGCACGGCGGTATACGCAAAAAGCACTAAAAGAATTACGCGTACTTCCTGATGGAACCTATAAAGCGATTCTGAAAGAACTTACCCAAGACCTGCTTGATCGGACGATGTGACATCAATTCAACCGTCAAGAGGAACAGCGCACGCTGATTCTTAGAAAAAACCAAGCGCTTGTTCTCCCAAGGCTATTATCTGAGATTGATCAAGCATTATTCGAGAATGAATCTCTACGCGCAGCCCCCGCATCTAGATCGATGCGGGGGTTTTGTATTACGCTTCTTTTGCGGTCAAGCTTCGTTCACTCGGAAGGAACAAGGTGAGCACGGCCGCAAGCATCGGAAGAATACCGAACAGGCCAAAAATCGTATAGATGCCATACTGATCGGAAAGCCAGCCGATCAGCGTAGCACCGATTCCTCCGGCGCCAATCCCAAAGCCGACCATCAGCCCTGAGACCAATCCAATGTTCTTTGGAAACATCATTTGCCCATAGACCACGGTAACCGCAAATGAAGACAACACGAAGAACCCGAAAAAGAACAAGACAATAATCGATAAAACGCCATGTACATGAGGCAGCAGCCAAGCAAAAGGAATGGTGACCGCCATTGAGATAAAGAGCAGCCATTTTCGGCTAATCTGATCGGAGACGCGGCCGCCGATAAAGGTGCCGACCGCACCGGCAGCTAGAAAAAGGAAGGTTAGCAGTTCGCCGTCTTTCAGCGAAAAACCCTGGTGCAAGTAAAGAAACGGCAGGAATCCGGCAACACCAATCTGTGTCCAGGAACGCAAGATCACCACAAGAGTGAGCAGGATAAGACCAGTCACATGGTTGCGTCCTTGAATCAATTTCTGCCTTTTTTTATTCATCTCCAAACTTCTCTGGTACCAGGGCATCACCAAGAACACGAGTAAAAGTCCGGCAAGAGCGGCGATTGCAAACCAGCCAAGCCCATGCAGCCCTGTCGCAATCAAAAACAAGGGGAGTACCAGCGGACCGGCCGCCTGGCCAAAGTTCCCGCCGACTTGGATGATTGCCTGTGCAGTCCCTCTGGCTGTTCCCGCCGCCATGTAGGCACCGCGCATCGCTTCCGGATGAAAGATTCCAGAACCGATCCCGGATACTGCAACGCATAGGAGCAGCAGCCAGTAGACCGGGGCAAATCCTGAGGCGGTCAAACCAAACCCGCACAGACAAATGCCCATCGGCATGAACCACGCATTCGGATATTTATCGGACAATACACCGAACACCGGTTGAGCAACCGATGACGTCAGCATCGAGACAAAGAGAATAAGTCCGGCTTGGGTATAATTAAGGTCAAACGCTTGTTTATATAAAGGTAAGAGCGCAGGTACAAGCCCGGTGGTCATCAGATCATTGATAAAATGCACACCACTGAGACTGAACAATTGTCGTTTTGCAGCCAGTCTTGGCTTCACCCCCGCTTCTTTTAATGCAAGATTCATTGATTTTCCTCCTAATCTAGCCGTGAATATCCGTGATGACCGCAATTTTCATTTCTTCACCTTTTTTCCATACGTACATGGGGGATGTCATCGAGCAGGAACACATCCGAGATTGTTTTGAAGCCGAAACGGGCATACAACGCTTGAACATATTCTTGGGCTTCAATTTCAATCGGCTGCTTGGGAAAATGTTCTTCGATCACTTGCAAGACTTTGCCAATCAATTGATTCGCAAGCCCCTTTCCACGCTGATCCTTTCGGACAAGTACCCGTCCGAAGGTCACCAAACCGCCTTCTTGGAAAATCCGTGCATAAGCGGTCACCACACCGAACGCATCGGTTGTATACACATGAAGACTTTCCAGATCATGGTGATCGATTTCATGATAGGGACATTCCTGCTCAACAACAAAAACCGTCTCCCGTGCACGCAGCAGTTCATAGACTTCCTTTCCAGAGAGGTCGTCGAATCGTTTCACATGCCACTTTTCTGCTGTCATTTCTGCCTCTCCCCCATTTAACGCTGATACCATTTCGGTACAACATTTTGAAAATGATCGTACGCGTCCATTGCTTTTTTGATCTCGCGCTTCATCACATTAACCTCTCCGGCGCCATAATCGGCTTGGTTGTTGCAATGGGCAGCGTGCGTAGTGCCTGTAAAGCATCAAATTCTCGTTTTCTCCGTTCGAAGAATTCGCCAGCTAAAGACACGCAGCAGAAACGTCTGATCATCGGCAGTCACAACATATTTGCGGTCATGCGACCAACCGGCCTGAAGCGGCTTAACTTCTATCCAAGCCTTTGATCCGGGTATTGATAAAAATTGGCCGGTCACAGTGTCACCCCCACCGCCTTATTAATCAACCAAGAGGCCCATATGTACGGCGCTATAAAACACACCGTCGATCAATAAATCACGCGTAATCAACCCGTCCTGAACAAAACCGAACGATTCATAAAGCTTAATCGCGCGTATGTTGTCCGAGCGAGCCATCAAGTTGATCTTACGGATGATTCCGGTCTTTTTGCTCCAATGGATCAAGTGCGACAGTAGCGCACGACCGATCCCTTTTCCCCAATAGTCTTTGCGCACGCTGATGCCGAATTCGCCGACATGTGCTGTTCGCCTGCGTTTCCCGCCCTCGAAGTTCAGAGTGCCGACAATTGTGCCGTCATATTCGGCAACAAGAAACACAGCGTTGTCTTTTTTCGCATAACGTTCAAAGAGGGCTTCCTCTTTCTCAACCGTCAACTGAAGCTCGTCAACCGAACCATAGGTTAAAAAGTCGGTCTCGCCTGCAATACGGCTCAGATAAGCCAAAACTGGTGCTGCATCCGATTTTCTCGCTTCGCGAATCGTTCGTTTGCTTTCACTCATGATCGGTCACCCTTTTCGGCGATGATGTTATTAATCGATTATTTTATCGAAACCGCAGTAAATGTCATGCACCAATGGCCCAATGCTGAGTGAGTTGCCGGAAAAGGAGTGCGGCAAAGGCCATGGTAGCAAAAATTAACCTATTTAATTGGCCAACTAGTCGAAATCTCTTTACTTAATGGTCAAGGCGTATCAGGGATTCTTTGCAGCTCTTTCATTCAATTCACTGCTTTTGCTTTTAAGGTTTCAATAAATGCGTCAACGGCTTCTTCCTTGGTTGCCCATGAAGTGACCAGTCGGACCGCTGAATGATCCGCGTCAATCTGCTCCCAGTCATAAAAATAAAACTGTCTGCGCAGCTGCTCGATCACGTCATGAGGCAAGATCGGAAAAATCTGGTTGGAGACCGGCGGCGTCAGGAACGCATAGCCCGCATCCTGAATAGCTTGACTGAGTTTGAACGCCATTGCGTTCGCATGCGCAGCAAGATCCGAATACAAATCGTCACGGAACAAAACGAGAAATTGGATCCCGGTCAGTCGTCCTTTGGCAAGCATCGCACCCTTTTGCTTCATTAAATAACGGAAATCTTCTTTAAGCGCGTCGTTACAAATCACCAGTGCTTCCCCAAGCAATGCCCCGTTCTTTGTCCCGCCGATATAGAAAGCATCGACCAATTTGGGCAGATCACTCAATTCCAGGTCATTGACCGGCGAGGTCAGCGCTGATCCGAGTCGCGCACCGTCTAAATAGAGGTAAAGCTGATGACTTTTGCAAAAGGAACTCAGCGCTTCGAGTTCGCTTTTTGTATAGACAGCGCCGTTCTCCGTCGTATCAGATATGTATACTAGCTTTGGTTTGACCATGTGTTCATCCGGGTGCGCATCGAGCATTGCCTGAATGCCTGCAACGGTTAGTTTTCCATCTTTTCCAGATGAGACCGCCAACACTTTATGCCCGGTCGCTTCGATTGCACCGGTTTCATGAACGTTGATATGACCCGTATGCGCGGCGATCGCCGCTTCATGCGGCCGCAAAAATGCCGCGATTGCGGTCATATTTGTTTGCGTACCGCCGGTCAGAAAGTGAACGGCAACATCGGAACAAGCCATTTTCTTCTTAAGCAGCTCGGCCGCTTCCAGTGAATAACGGTCCTCACCGTAGCCTTCTTCCTGAACGAGATTGGTATCAACAAGCGTATTGAGAATTTGCGGGTGCGCGCCCTCACTATAATCATTTTTAAAACTGTACATTGCGACTTTTCACCTCAGCTGTCTGATTTTTCAAATCTACCCATTATGGCAAATGATCCAAATTTTGTTACTTACATGATACAATAGAAATGGCGCGAATAAAGCAAAGAGCGGATTACTATGCCGATCCCCGAAAGAAGGGGGGCGGATAAATATGACAGTATATGAAGCACTAACACTTGTAATAGCTTTTTCTAGTTTATTGATCACACTAATAGGAGTCGTTGTAAGTATTATCGTCGTACTGTCAAATAAAGATAAAAAATAATCCGCCTCTTACGCTTTTGACCGAGCTGAGGTGGATTATTTTTGTTATTACCCTTCTGCGTAGGTTCTGCCCATTGCAGTTCGTTTGCCAAGCCGTTGGTGGTGGAACACCAACGGTATTATTTTATTCAGTATCTAAATTAATTATACACAAGACAGTGAGGGGAATCAATCTTGGAGAGAAATTACGCCTCAATGAATGTCGACGGATTATGAAAGGAATATCATGACATGTGGCTGCCCGCAATGAGGGCAAGTGAACGTCGAACCCCTGTGAAAATCAAGATAAATGTGAAAACCACCATTTTTCTGATCCAGTACATAGTCAGAGACGTACCGGGGGGCCTCAATATTTAGTGCCGCTTTTTCTTTTTTTTGGCTATTTGATTTCATAAAGTAAACGTTCCTTGAGTTTTGGATTAAAGAAACTAGAAATTATTTTTTTCGTGTCCAATGTCCATCGAATTTCAGAACATACTCACCTTGCGTGGAATCCCATTCTTTATTGTAATTTGTCGTAAGATAAGCACTCGATAATGGTATCGGCCAACACATTTAGTGTAACCGATGGATCGACCCAGGGAAATCACCAATCCTCTTGCCCTAACAATGACTGGTATGTTGCTTTCTGGAATTACAACGCCATCAGCATTCCAAAATTTTCTAGGTTTTCGAGTCTCAATCCCATCAACCGCATGGCTAACGACCCACTGGCTCACTGTCTACGCTTAAAGACTGAAGTTTCCTTCAGCCTTCCAAGACTCGTTATGGATGGGTGGCGCTCTTATTCGATGGGGGTTACACCCACTATAGGCCACGACTTTGCTCAGTCGCCCTATTTATTTCCAAGACAATAAAAAAACCATCCCACACCTGGTATGAGATGGCTCTGAACTGATGATCGTCAGATACGCGGAATGATCGTCTGAATCCGTTTGAGTCTTGGCGCGAGCAGTACAACCACAAACGGTGTGAGTGCGATCGGCACAACATCTGCGATCCCGATCCATACGACACAGTACCAGTAGCCGAGCCCCGTGAAGAAGGAGAGCGAAAAACTGGTTGCAAGGATCATCAAGCAGCCGAACAGGAGCGACCAGAACAGCGATTGCCAAATGAAGGCCGCTTTATTTTCAAGAAGTTTTTCAAGCGGCTTTTTCCGAGTCATAATGTAGGCTGGAAGCGCCGCACTGAGAGCGACCGTAAGCCCGTCCGCGATCAAGGTATGAGGCGCAATGAAGTAACCGCCGAGCAGTGACCAAACCAATGTGCCGATGTAGCCGGCAAAGAATCCGGAAACCGGGCCGAATAAGAAACCAATAGCAGGGATAATAAACGCAAAAGTTCTGAAATGAACGGCACCCGGGATCAGCGGAATCGGGCTGCCGTACGCCCAAAGCACGCCGGTAAATACACCAAAAATAACGAAAAAGATGATGTTGACAAAGGTAAATTTCTTCACGGGAAAACGCCTCCTCAATAATTTGTTTTTGCAAAAGCAGATATGATATCTTTAAGCTCTTTAACGGCATAGTCAAACAGCTTTTTGCCTTTTTCAGCAGTAGCGTAGGTCGGTGCACCGATCACGCCGCTTTTTGTCACATCTTTTGTTTTCCAGCCGGCATTGTACGGTCCGAATAAGGTCACAAAATCGTTGTCGCGCAGCGCCTCAACCGGATCCTCATCCACCGCAAGTTCCATATGAACTGTTTCAGGAGCCGCGTGCAGCATGAGCGATGTCTCCAGCTCGCATGCATGGAAGACGCCGTATGTACCGGATTCTTTCAAACCTTCAAGCCCCTTGTCCCAAAATGAGGTAAACCACCAGTCGAACACGAACACATCCATAGTGAAATCAATGCGCAGATCGCGGCTGATCATGTTGAGCATGTCGGTATTGCCGCCATGGCTGTTAAACAGCACCAGCTTCTTAAACCCGCTTGCTGCAATCGCTCCAGCAATGTCATGCAGCACGGAGTAGTAGGTCTGCGTGCCGTAGGTTATCGTACCAGCAAAGCCCATATGCTCATTGCTCTTGCCGACATTCAGCAGCGGAGCAAAGATCAGCGCGCCTTCATCGAAGCTTTGTGTTGCGATAAAATGATCGATTAACTGAGATAAAATAATGGCATCGGTGCCCACTGGCAAATGCGGTCCATGCTGCTCGGTCGCCGCAGTCGGCAGAAAAACAATCGCCGAATCTTTATCAATGGCTGCAAGTTCATCACGCGTTAAATTCTCCCATTTTGAAATCATTAGGAATTCCTCCTGTACCATTATTTAAAATGTTCAAAAATCAGCGGTTACAAACAGGGAATTTAATCAATTCCCTAGATTTGAATATAGAATCGAATTTGTAAAACAATCGTCATTACGGTAGCTGCGATCGTTGTGGCAGCAAACCAAAAATCGGATCGGCCGGCACTAATGGTTTGGTAGGAAGTCCGCTTTACTTTAAAATTGAGTTTATAATAATGCATGGCCAGCGAGATCGCATGCCCTTTGCTCAACACGCGGAATAGGAGCGGCAGCGACACAATGACATAATTTTTTAATTTAGCAAATGCGCTGCATTTATCGACTTCCAGTCCGCGCGACTTCTGCGCTTCCATAATGGTCGCAAATTCCTGAACAATCATCGGAATGATCTGGAATACAAGCCCGACACCAAAAGCAACCGCGTACGGCACCCGCCATGATTGGAGTCCAAGAATGATTTGGCTGAAATTCGTCGTCAGTATCACGGTATAGAACGCGGAGATCATTAGGAAAATCCGCAGTGCGTACACCGCTCCTTTATAGAAATCAAACCATTCCAAACTGAACACATACGCATGACCGAACAATGAGAACCCTGATCGGAAGATGGCCGGTCCTTCATTCACTGTAAACAGCCCAAGCACCAGCCAGAGCAGGAAAATAAATAGGAGCAGTACCTTGACTTTGTTTGCCAGCACCAGTATATAACTGCCGATTCCTCCAATCAGCCAGATGGCGATGAAAACAAGAAAAAGAAATAAGAGTGCCGCTCCGCTCTTCACAAAAGAAGTTAAAACCGACATGATGATAAAAAAGACAAATTTGCTGCGCGGATCAAGCCGGTGCAGGAACGAATTCAATTCAACATACTGCAGAAAGTCACCCACGTTCTGCACCCCCGATTTTCTGAAGTTCATCAATTTGAGCCGCGAAACTTGCGACGTCGCAGGCAAGCGGAGACAGTCCCAGTTTCTTCGACAATCGAACCACCGGAGGAAGGTCGATTTGGATTTTCTCGAACAAAGCTTCATTTTCAGCAAGCTGCTGCACGCTGCCAGCCGCAAGCTTCTCTGCATGATCCAGAACGAGCAGCTGATCGGAGAGCTTAAAGACCAGCGGAATCTCATGACTGATGAGGATCACGGTCTTGCCCTGCTCCTTCAGTTTGTGGATAATTGCCTCCAAATGGCGACGTAAATGCAGATCCATACCCAGTGTCGGTTCATCCAAGATGACTACTTCGGCGCTTGAAAAGAGAACCGAGAGAATCGTCAGCAAATGCTTTTTGCCCATCGACAGATTCACCGGAAGCTCCTCTTTGTCTTTTAACAGATCATAGTTTTCAAGCACTTCCATAGCATCTTTTTCTGCGAACGGGATCCCTTGGGCACGCGCGCAAAAGGTCAGTTCACGGTAGACATTCTCTTCAAAAAGCATGTGCTCCGGATGCTGAAAAACGAGGATCACATCACGACTAATTTCAGCAACCGACTTATTTGTCGTTTTCTTGCCAAGATAAGTGACCGATCCCGCAGTAGGCCGGTGCAAACCGTTCAAATGCTTGACCAGGGTTGTTTTTCCCGATCCATTCTGACCAAGAATTGAGATGATCTTGCCTTTTTCAAACCCGGCATTGATCTTTTTTAGTGCTTGAAAACCATCTGCAAAGCTCTTGCTGAGGTCGTTCACCTCGAGCACGTGTTCCGAAGGACTTTGAGTATCCGCCGCTTGTTGCGACGTTGCCGACACAAATCGATCTTTAAGCGCTGCGTAAGCTTCGTCAACCGTTGTGAACGGCTTTAAATCGTCCGCCTTTTTCGCAAGTTCGTGATAAATGTCAACCGTTTGTGGAACGATGACGCCAAGGCGCTGAGCAAGCGGCGCATCTGCAAAAAATTCATCGCGGTTTCCGTCAAACACGACTTCCCCATGGTCAATACCGACGACATGATCAACAATATCTGAAAACCAATCCAGATTGTTGTCTACGATGACCGTGGTCTGTCCCGCAGCGCGAAGCTGGTTCACTACCGACTGAATTAAGTGCTTTCCTTTTGGATCAAGCGAGCTGACCGGCTCGTCCATAATCACAAGATCCGGCTTCATCGCAAGCACCGATGCAATACATACCGCCTGCCGCTGCCCGCCGGACAGTGTCGATACGGCGCGCTTGCGCAAATGCTGAATATGTAGTAAATTGAGTACCGATTCAACCCGTTCACTAATTTTCTCGCTGCTAAGGCCTAGGTTCTCTACGCCGAACGCGAGCGCATCCTCAACGCCGTAGCCGAACAACTGATTCTCAGGGGTCTGACTAACTACCGAGATCATCACGTCATCCTTATGATGAAATGTTCCCGTTAGCAGTCCTTTGTTCATCAGCTCCGGGATGACTCCGCTCAAAATACTGACCAGCGTTGATTTACCGCTTCCGCTCGGCCCGACAATCGCCGTTACTTCGGCTGGACGGATCTCCATATTAATATTTTTTAAGATAAGCGGTGCCTCTGCACTGTATTGATAGCTTATCTTTTCAATTTTGAAGCTCATAGTGATCTCCCCGCTTTATTGAATGGCATCCGATGACTCAATGGGAAAGAGCGGCAATTCTCCGAGATAGATAATGTCGTCACGATTTACCGCGTCTTTTCCTTCTGCAAGGATCGCCGCTTTACCGACAACCTTACCCCCGGCACGGGTAACCAGTGCTTCCAGTGCCCGCGAGGATTCCCCGGTACTGATTACATCGTCCACAATCAGAATTCGTTTTCCTTTAATAAGATCACTTTCTTCTTTTTCAATACAGAGCAGCTGCTTTCTCTGCGTGGTAATTGAATAGACCTCCGTCGCAAATGGATCACTCATATACGGTTTAATGCTCTTTCTTGCAACAAAATAACGTTTCTTACCGCAGAGTCGTGATAGTTCATAGACAAGCGGAATTCCTTTTGCTTCGGCAGTGATAAAATAATCCGCATCCGGTATCCGTTCTTTCAATTCTTGAGCAGCAGCCTCAACGAGTTCTGTATCCCCTAGGATAACGAAACTTGCGATCTTAATATTGTCCGCAATCCGAACAATCGGTAATTTCCGCTCGACGCCGGCAACTTTGAGTAAATATTCATCCATTAATCCTTCACCTGTATCCCTTTCAAAAAGTTTCACGGTTTCATAGAACAAAAAAGGCAGGGAACAGGTGTCCTCTGCCTATGGCGAGTTCCGATGAGCCGAGCCAAACTTACTTGTGCGGGCAACGCAAACTACATTCGACTCGCTCGGAATGATCAGAACACCATAGTGCAGGCAATTTACGGTTGCCGCGTAGAAACGTCCGCACCCTATTTGCAGACTTATACGGTTTCTTAATAGGTCTCTTCGACTTTATTTCGATCTAACATTAATAAAATTATATCACCGTAATAATTTTTTGGCAACCGAATCATTTTTCAAAAAATTAGTCGACTGAGCCCTCTTCTTTATTCGGTTTACACGTCTTGAGACGCTGCGACATGCATCAAAAAAGACGGGTATAACTGCCGTATTCTCAAGCGGAACACGAACCGATCGCTTGCCGAATGCCGCATGCGACAGCTGTTCCTTGAGATGCAGCCATTCCCCGCTGTCATTGATGTAAAAGGCAAAGGAACCTCTTGAGGCGTAGAAAGCAATGTAGTGATGACCGTTTCGATACGCCGGCATGCAGCAAAAGGTCGTTTCCTGCCAATTCGGCAGATGTCTGCGCATAAACGAAACCATTGTTCCCATCCAGATGCGTTCCTCTCTGTTAAAATGCTGCAAGTACTCCAAGCGCTGCAGCAATTCAGAAACCGTTTCCATGCTATCACTCCAGACTAAGTAATCATCGCTTAGCATGGCAAACCGCTGCGGATCTTATACGCAAAAAAAGATTGAGACGCAGCTGATAAAAGCTTTTCCGTGCATCCAGACTGCGGGCTCCTAAGTTCTTCAAAGCATAGAGGGTCGAAAAAATTAAAAGGAGGGGACGCCAATACCGTTC
Source organism: Sporolactobacillus inulinus (assembly GCF_006539285.1). Lineage (GTDB taxonomy): Bacteria > Bacillota > Bacilli > Bacillales > Sporolactobacillaceae > Sporolactobacillus > Sporolactobacillus inulinus. Next base: position 19,956 of record NZ_BJMS01000036.1, on the reverse strand, counting down.
CCTCCTCTCCTGTCTCATTTCTTGATCTCCCAGTAGCAGCGCTTCGGTGAGACAATCTTCTCTTCTTTTTTCAATTTAGTCATGACTTTGTTGACTTCTTTTTTGTCGATTCCAGTTGCTTCAGCGACTTTACCCGCATTTGCCGGTGCATCAGCTTTTTCAAAAAAGGCTAACACGGCATCATAGCTTTCCATGATTGAATCCCTCCGATGATCTTCTATTCTATTGTTAAAGTCTATTATAAGGACGCGCTCTGACTCGCACACGTTGAAAGTTTGTCAATTGTTTTCCACTTTCGCGTGAAGCGCTGCCCATTACTTATGGTTTGTTATGATGCGTTGTTTTTTTCTTTTTTTCATTGAACCAAAAGAGATCCGCAAGTATCGAAACCAAATGGCCAAGAAATTCAACCATCATCCATCATCCTCCTTAAACCATTCCAGTTCCAACTCATGCTCAATGGGAATTCCATTTTCAGCCACTAGCGGGATTTCCGGCTTCAATTGTCGCGCGTGCTGCACAGCATTTCTACGAAGTGTGCAAAGAGTGAAGCCTCTTTTTTGGTAGAACTGTAGCGCGCGGACATTGTCATTGGTTGTGGTCAAATAAAAGCGCTTGGGACCTTCAATCCGCAAAAATCTTTTTACAAGCGCACTCCCGATCCCTACATTTTCTTGAAAACTATCCAGTGACAGCAGTTCGGCATCAGTATTTTGATCAATCCGATAGGTCAGCAGTCCGAGAATTTGCTGACCACCCTTTGCAAGAAATCCCGGCTGCTCTGCCAAATGAAAGCATTCGTCATGAACAACCATCACTTCACTGCCCCAGTTATTAATCACAAGCTGAATAATTTTCTCACGATCCCCCGGTTGAATACGTTCTATGGTCCATTTCATGTACCCAAGCTCCTCAATCCGGTATTTGGTAGTGATACCGCATTTCCGTCAGTTTCTTACCGCCAATCTCTAATTCTTCCTTTTTTCCATCAAAGACAAATCCGTATTTTTCGTAGAATCTTCTGGCGTGTGCATTCTGTTCGAACACCCACAGGCTGACTGTTTTATAATTTTGTTCCTTTAATTGGCGGACGGCAAGATCCATCAGTTGCCGCCCATAGCCTTTGCCCCACACATTGGATCGGTAATAGAGCGCGCTTATTTCCCCGACATCGTCTGCTAACTCTTGATCACGTGCCTTGCCGAATGAAATCATGCCCACCGGCTTCCCATCTGAATAAGCGATGTAAAAGGCATGCTTACTCATCGGTACCGCCTTTTTGAAAAAAGCAGCGCGTGATTGAGCGGTCAGCTGATCCAAGTACGATTGCGGAACAATGCCTTGATAGGCCGCTTTCCATGAAGAAGCATGGACAAGACCAAGGTCATCTGCATGCTTAACCGTTGCTTTTATAAATTTGATCATATACTCACCGCCTCCTTGTCAATCATCAAATAAATCGGACTCGTACTGCGTTAATAGCATTGGTAGTTCATTTTTATAAAAAGATAGCGTCCGCCATTTGTCTCCTGAAGAAAACTGCCTTCCTCGACAAATCCTGCTTTTTTATATACTTTTATCGCTCGCTGATTGAAGGTCGCAACAGACAGCGTCAGATGATCGGGTCTGCTTTTTGAGATAATATATTGAATGCCTGCCTCAACGAATTGCTGTCCCTTCCCCTTACCGGTTAGTTCCGGCTTCATACCTAAACCGATTTCAATGGTTTGGTTTGAAACAGGAAAAAAGCAAAAAAAGCCAACCAGTTCCTGCCCTTGGATGACGCTGTAATAAGCATCGCCGCGAGCTTCAGCGCTAAGTAGTTCCTGCAGATCCTCTTCATCTGCTTCCATATCGTAAAAAGAATACTCGCCTTCATAATGCCAATGAAAGGCGATTTCTTCAGCTTGTTCCTGTGTCATTCGTTCAATTCGATTCTTCATTAGAAAACATCTGCCTTTGCAAAATCGTATCAAATTCATTTTCATGGTACGCTAACTCTATGAAGAAAAGAGGCGTATTCAATGACTTTAATCAAAGAATTCTGTTCAGAAAATTTCACCCATGTTCCGAAAGCAATTGAACGCGGTGCAGACCGGATTGAGCTGTGCGACAACCTCGCAGTCGGCGGTACCACGGTCAGCTCCGGCGTTATGGCGCATACGGTCCGCTTCTGCCATGCCCGCAACATCCCGGTAATGGTCATGATTCGTCCTCGCGGCGGTAATTTTGTCTTTTCCCGAAATGAGCGCTGCATCATGCGTGCAGACATCGATCAGGCAAGCCGCTTCGGTGCCGATGGCGTCGTTTTTGGATGCCTGACCGATCAAAATCAGCTCGATGTTGGTGCAACTGCTGACTTAATCGATGCAGCTTTCGATTTAGAAATCACCTTTCATATGGCATTTGATCAACTCTCCCACGAGGATCAATTTGTTGCCATTGACTGGTTAGCGGCGCGCGGTGTTAAAAGAATCCTGACCCATGGCGGACCAATGGATCAGCCGATCACGCATCACTTGAATCATTTACGCAAACTGATTCACCATGCCGCCGGCCGACTGATCATTCTGCCTGGCGGCGGCATCACGACCGTGAACGCTGCGTTCGTTGCTCAACAGTTGTCGGTTCAAGAGGTCCATGGTACGAAAATTGTTCCGCTTCCTTAAAGCAGCTGCTGATAGAGCTTGAGAAAATTCCCGCCGAGGATTAATCCGATTGCCTCATCAGAGTAGCCGCGCCGGATCAGTTCCTCGGTAAACAGCGGCAGATGCTTATGACTCGGAATCACATCAAAGGATTCGCGCGTATGTCCCGCCGGTTTAAGCGGCAGTTCGGTCAGGAAGGTGCAAATATCGAGACCAACACCGACATGGTCGATGCCAACCAAGTTAACCATATAATCCAAATGATCGATTAAGTGCGCCACATCACCGTCTTCATAACGGTCGGAGACAAACGCATTGAACCCGTTCATTCCGATCACAGCGCCTCTTGCGGCCAGCTCGCGAATCTGATCGTCTGTTAGGTTGCGCATTGATGAGGCGAGCGCGCGTGCGTTGGAGTGTGAGGCAATAATCGGGCAGCGGCTGCGCTCCAGAACGTCGGCCAAACCAGCATCGTTCAAATGACTGACATCAATGATCATCTTAAGCCGTGCCGCCTCTTCGACCAATTTCACCCCAAACTCCGTCAGTCCGCCTTGCCGTCCTTCATCAACCGCTTTAAAATGACTGCCATCAGCGGCAAAGTTGCGCCTGCTCCAGGTCAGTCCGACAAAGCGCACCCCAAGCTGATAGAATATCTGCAAGAGTCCAAGATCATTGGTGAGTGGGTCCACGCCTTCAAGAGAAAGTAAGATTGCCAGCTTATTATGCGCGTGCGCATCCAAAACCGCATCATAAGTCGTGCAGAGCTGAAGTTTATCCGGAGACTCCTCAATTTCCGAATAAAGCGCGCTGATCTGATCAAGTGCCATTTTCAAACCCATTTCCGGCAGGTACTCACTTTCAATGAACAACGAGCAAACCAGTGCGCTAACCCCGCCCGCGCGTAGATCCGGCAGAAAATCCGTCTCAATCACTTTACGGTAGCCCAGCTTGCGCCGCAAATCCACTTCCATCAACAGATCAAAATGCGCGTCAAGCACGATATAGTGTTCATGCAGCCGCTGTGCATGTGCCTGAATCGATTCCTCCACAGCCAATTCCCCCTATGTATCACAAAATGCATCCCCAACAGCTGAGGATGCATTCATTTTCTTCATTATATCACGAGCAGAAACGGAGCAGATTACAGATCCTTGCGCGCAAAAATACGCAAGGAAAGCATGATTGAAAGCAAGGTAATCAGCACACCGACTAGCGCCGGAATCCAATGCTGAATCATTGCTGGAAAAGGCAGCGCATACGAGAAGTGAATCGGATGCGTGCGCAACCCTTTCATCAAGTAGCCAAGGGCAAATGGCGTACAGAAAATAATGACGAGAAAGATTCGACGCGTTTTTTCATAGCCAAACTTGTATTGAACCGGAATCAGAATAGCAAAAAAGAGACTGAAAAAGAGCAGACTTACACTGAAACCACTCACCGACAGTCGTTCCATGTACATTGGAACCACCGTCGCAGTCATCATCTGAATCAACGCGCACAACATAAAAATGAAAAAGACATCGAGGTATTTTGCCAGAACAACCGATTGCCGCATATACGGGGTCGCGCACAGCAGTGAGGTCCCTTTATATTTATACTCATCGGTCATCACGTGACTATATGAAAGATAGGCAATGAACAGTGAAACGATGAAAAAGCTGATTGAGCTGTCCATCATCTGCGAAGCAAGGTAGACCGGAGCAATAATGGCAAACACCATAAAGAAAAGAAGATCTTTTTTGATCAAGATAAAGTCCTTCAATACAAGATTAATCAGCATCGTGTTCACCTCCAATATACGCCAGCATGATGTCTTCAATGGACGCGCGCTCAATCACTGCTTCAGGCATGACCGCACGCACGTTGTCCCTTTGATTCGTTACCGCTTCAAAACCGTATGGCGACTGGCGCACACTCAAAAAAAGTCCACGTGTCTCTTCATTGATCCAAGCGTTGTCTCCTTTGACACGCACATGCGTTTCAAGTAGCTCATCTTTTTCTTCTTCAAAGGTTATTTGCCCATGATCAATCAGGATGAGCATATCAGCAATTTTCTCCAGATCGGACGTGATGTGGGTCGAAAAAAAGACACTTTTTCCTTCTTCCTGCATGAACTCAAGCAGAATATCCATCAACTCGCTACGCACCAGCGGATCAAGCCCGCTTGTCGGTTCATCCATAATCAAGAGATCAGCATGATGCGAGAGCGCAAGCGCCACCGCGTACTTCATCCGCATACCTTTGGATAAGCTGGCAATTTTCTGTTTTAAATCCAACTTAAAGCGTTTGATGTAGCTGAGAAAAACCACCTCGTCCCACTGTGAATACGCCGCGGCGAGTACGTTTTTCATCGCTTTGAGGGTCAGATTCTCATAAAAATAGCCTTCATCCATAACAAACCCGATCCGGTCCTTCAGTTTGCGTTCATTTTTATTCAGGTCTTCGCCAAACAAACGAATCCGCCCGGAATCCTTAACCACGAGACCGAGAATCGATTTAATGGTCGTTGTTTTCCCAGAACCGTTTGTCCCGATAAATCCGGTGATACAACCTTCTTCTAATGAAAAATTCACATGATCGAGACAAAAACGCTGAAATCGTTTAGTCAATTGATTTACTTCTAACACCGCTTGGGTCATTGTTCATCCTCCTCTTCAAATAAGAGATCCAGCATCTCATGCAATGCGCTCTTTTCGATCCCCAGTTGACGCGCCATCCGGCAGGCAGCGAGCAGCTTTTCTTCTACCATTTTCCGCTTGGATTCAATCAGCAGCTCTAGGTTTTCCGGCGCAACATACGAGCCTTTACCGACCCGCGTGGTGATGAATCCTTCCGCTTCAAGTTCCGCGTATGCCTTCTTTGTGGTTAAAACGCTGACATGCAGATCATTGGCCAACGCGCGTATTGTCGGCAGACGCTCGCCCTCTTCCAATGCGTTCGTCATAATCGCTTGCTTGATTTGATCCTTAATCTGTTGATACAACGGTTGATTTGATCGATTTTGAATAATAATTTTCATTCTGCAACCTCTTTATGTGCTCATCTGTATAAATTGATTATATACAATATACACAATGTGTACAATACACCCATCAAAAAATAACCTCCTGATGAACTGCATCATCAAGAGGTTTTTTTGGAGCCATACAGTAGATCATTTCCAGTGGCTGCGCCGCATGCTTGCTTCTTAGGTTTGCTTTGAGCTGACTGCTATCAAGAGCAATATTGCCGTCTGAGCATCAAGTGCAAGGTATTGTTGTTCACGCATCCGTAGCGCGTGTACCTGTACCGTTTCCGCCAATGTAAGTTCCTTACCGAAAAATGTTTGCACGCAAGAAATTCACGTTAATTGATAAGTGGTCGCAGAAAGAACGCAATTCAAAAAATCATTTTATTTCAACTCATCATCCAATGGAACAACACATTCATCCAGTGTTTTTCTCCATTGACGTTTCATCCCCGGACCATATTTTAATGGTTTAGCATCTGAATGAACAATTTTGTATTGATCAAATCGTTTACTGTCAATGATACTTCCGATATTCGGTATGGGGTCTGCGCCCACTACATATTGAATTGCTGATGAATAGAGCTCATTTTTATCCACAAACCAGGTATTCGCAAATGCCTCGATCACATGATTACGAGCTTGTGTGAAATACCGACGCTTCACAACAAGAACATCTTCTTCCGGATCAATCTCCTTGTTATCAATCGCATTCAATATTTTTCGATAGATTTGTTTGACATTTTCAGTTTTATTCAATTTTTGAAGTGCCTTTTCAATTTCATCACGGATATCCTGATTATGTGCAGAATAAGTATCTAATAGTCGATCAATATACGCAGAATCAATATCGTACGCTTTTTTTGCATTTTCTCCAAAGAATTCAATTCCTGATAAGTCCGGTCCTATACCAACCGGATCAGGCGGAACAGGAGGATCAGCCATCAATGATCCTTTCACCGTATTATAGACGCCCTTATATTCTTCTAAAGTTTGGACTTGTTCTTGAAGTACTTTTGATTTTTCCATTTCATCATTATAGTCATCGTAAGTGACAAGTGCTTCATAAGAATGATTAAATTCTTGGAAAGCTTTCACAAAATCAATTCGCGTTTCAAGTGGCGAATGCTCATCAATATCAGCTGCGTTAGGTATTAATGTTGTTAATGCTTTATGTGCTTTTTTGAATCGTTTCTTCGATTCGTCATAGGTTGGATACACAAGGTTCGTTTCTTTTTGTTCCGATGAATATAGCTTGATCGCTTCTGCCACATTCTTCTCCATTGTATAAGGCTTACGAAAGGTGACAATCAATCCCTTGCTCTTTCCCGGATAAGTTCGGTTGGTACGAGAAAATGCTTGGATCAAGTTTGCATAACTGAGGTTGCGATCCACAAACAGTGTTTGGATTGTCGGTGCATCAAAGCCAGTCAGTAAGCGATCCACAACGATCACAAGATCAATTTGTTTCCCAAACGCTTTAAACTCTGCTTTCTTACGGGCAAGTCGATTATTGATATCACCATTGTACCGTTCAATATCCTCAATGGACCAAGCAGTATGATAGTACGTATTATATTGTTTAATGATTTCTTTCATTTTATCTTGAACTTGTTTCGCATGATCTTGGTTTTCTTGAACCGAATACGTAATCGCGATTCGTGGAAAGTCAGGATCTTCAATGACACGCCCTGTGCGCATCGGATGATCGGCAAATTCTTTCGTTAACCATTTTGGATCTTTAGTCAGTTCCTTGATCGCATAATAATAACGTTTTGCCATATCAATCGAGCTTGTCGTCAAAATGGCGGACTTTTGCGGGCGACCATTTTGAAAATCAAATTTGATATAGGCATTATCCGGGCGGAAGATCTTATGCAACACCTTTTGAATATGTTCGTCACGTTCAAAAACAGTAGGTTCCAGGTACTGTTCTTTTTTAATTCCATCCTTTTGGTCAATCAAAACATTAATCCCATCCACACTATAGCTCGCGTACTTTTCGTTTACTTTCAATTGATCAAAAATGTAATTATTTAATGAATTGGTGTCAATCGTATCCTCATGTTCAACCTGAAAACCCAAAACGGCGCCATCATCTAGGGCGTTTTTAATTGTATAGGTATGGAGTACTTCACCGTATTGATCACGGGTCGTTCGAGCCAATTGCCCTTGGGCTTGTTTTTTATTCTCATCGAATATGGGCGTGCCTGTAAAACCAAACCAGGTTGAATTGGGGAAAAATTTTTTAATGGCTTCCATGCCTTCCGCACTTAACGCTCGATGACATTCATCAACAACGAAGACAATATGTCGGCCAAGTAATTTCTTAAATCGTTGTGTTCCTTTTTGTTCTTCTTGCCTTTGCGCATATCTTAAGGCAGCTTCTAATTTTTGACGTGTTGTAATGATCACCGTATTGGCATTCGCATCAGATAAGAGCGTAGTACTTAACTCCTTCGCGCTACCTGTCCCTACAATCAGGCTATTCGACTTTGCATCACCAGAAGAAATACCCGTATTAAATTCTGAAGCAAATTTGGTAAATTCCGTGGTGGTTTGATTGTCCAAGTCTTTTCGGTCAATCAACATAATCGTGCGATCAACACCTGGTTTACGTGCTAATAACTTCGTCGAAACAAAGCTCGTTAATGTCTTCCCTGATCCTGTCGCATGCCAAACGTAACCTGACTCATGTTTCATCGCAGAGGTAAACAAAGCTTCAATAGCATGGATTTGATACGGATGTAAAACCATCAATGCTTTGTTGTCTTGGTCTTCACTGACAATCATATAATTAGCAATCAACCGATGAGCATCCGGAATATTCAGAACTTGTTTAACAAATTCATAGAGATTGTCTACTTTACGATTATCCTTAGTTCGCCAACTAAAAACAGATTTCTTATACATATCTTTTGGCGAGGCATTGGCAAAATAACGCGTTGTTTGTTCATTGGAAATAACAAACAGCTGTAAAGTAGAAAATATATTGTTCCGAAACATTCCTTCTTCAGCATATTTTTTTATTTGATTGAACGCCTGAAATACCCCGTCTTTAGCACTAACCTGTTTCAATTCAATTTGAACAATCGGTAGCCCATTAATTAATAGGGTGACATCAAAACGTCGATTTCGCCCTTCCATCTCGATCTTTTGTTTCGCAACTTGATGAACCACTTCATAGGTAGAGATTCCTCCACCAATGTCCTGATTGGAATACAGGATTAGTGATAGCGAACCAAGCGAAACATCTTCCCGTTCTATGCGAATACGAGCAATCCCATTTTCCCCTTTGAGCCACTTTGCAGCATCAAAAGGAGTTTGAGTATGTACTAACAATTCGGTCTTTATGCGATCAAATTCTTTATCAGTAATGGGGTAATCGCCAAGCTCCGATAAATTATTTTGCGTAATTTTTTTGCGTAAGTTCTGCCATAAATCGTCTTCTGACTTTATATCCGGACGATAGTTCCATTGGTTATGACCTTCACCCAGCACTTCAATCAGCCGACGCTCTACTTCTGCTTCATCATGGAGTGGATTTTTCATTATTATTACTTCCCCACCTTCGTTACAGCCTACATTTTTCCCTAGATAAATTCTCCTAAAGTATATCATGACCGTGCGATCAATTGTGTCATAAAGCGAATGTTGAGGCTTGGGAACAGGTGATTAATGAATGATGCAGTTAGCTGTACTCGTTCAATGGTACAACTATTCGTTTTCATTTATATTTTTGTCCTTTCTTAACTTTTCCGTATTATAAACGGTATACCCTTCATAGTAATAACTGGCGTCAATACCTTTCATATACACGTCACGATCATTCACCTTGCTCGTCAAAGCCCCTTTTAACAAATGCTTGATTTCAATATCCTTAATCGGACTGCGTTCCATTGCCAACAAGTAGTCTTCCTTATCAACCTGACTCCAGTCCACAACCTGTTTCAATTCTTTTTTTAGTATCAAATCAAGCCAGATGCGCGTGCTGCGCCCGTTTCCTTCACGAAATGGGTGAGCAATATTCATCTCCACGTACTTTTCAATAATTTCATCAAAAGTAGACTGCGGCATCCCATCAATATGCTTTAGTGCAGCATCTAAATACATTACAGGTGCAAAGCGGAAATTTCCCTTGGCAATATTGACATCACGAACCTTGCCTGCAAAATTATAGATCTCATCAAAAAGATAGGCGTGAATTTTTGCCAACGTTGCAAAAGTTCCTGGCGTTAAACGATTTAAAACACCTGTTTCAAATAACGCAATCGCTTTTGTTTTACTGATTTTTTCTTCCGCTCGCGCAAGCTCCACTGAATTCGTGATCCCTAATTTATTTTGTAGCATCTTACTCACCCCTCGTATCTTATATTTAAGTCTAAGAATTTTTTAATTCAATATCTTCCTCCGGTTGTGACCTTCACTCAGTACGCCAATCAGCCAACGCTCTATTTCTGCTTCATAAAGTGGATTTTTCATTATTGCTTCCCCACCTTCGTTGCACCCTAAATTTTTCGGAAAGACACTTTTAAATTATATCATGACAGTGCTTCCAATTGCGTTGTTAAGCAAGTGTTGACGATTGGGAACAGCGAGCGTTTTCTGACCTAATTACAAGAATATCTAAATCTAGTGAAGAAGATGAGTTGCCTCGTATTGAATACGAAGATATTATTTCTGGTCAAGGTAGGTTAAAAAAAGACATCTTTACCAAGAAAAGCGACAAAAATGGCATCGAATTTGAAGCTGGTGATTCTTTGTTTGGGAAGTTACGCCCTTATCTTCAAAAATGGTTGCTGCCTGACTTTAGGGGGATTGCGGTAGGAGACTGGTGGGTTTTACGTCCAAATAAGATGGACAGTAGATTCATTTACAGCATAATACAAAGTAGCAAATATCAAACAGTTGCTAATTTATCAGCTGGTACAAAAATGCCACGTTCAGATTGGAAAGTTGTGTCTTCAACATATTTTGCGATACCTATTGATAAAGAAGAACAAGTAAAAATCGGCACGTTCTTCCAGAAAATCAACCAGACTATCGCTCTTCATCAAAGAAAATTAATAAGCCTACGGCGCTTAAAGAAAGCATTTCTGCAGCTATTGTTCCCGCAAAATGGTGAAACAGTGCCTCGGCTCAGATTCACTAACTTTGTGTCTCCATGGGAACAGCGGAAGTTGGAAGAAGTATCCAAACGAGTACGTGGAAATGATGGCAGAATGGATTTGCCAACCCTCACAATCTCAGCAAGAAATGGTTGGTTGGACCAACGCGAACGGTTCTCAGGAAACATTGCGGGGAATGAACAGAAGAATTATACATTGTTGAAAAAAGGGGAACTTTCGTATAATCACGGTAATTCAAAATCAGCAAAATATGGTACGATATTTACACTTAGAACCTATGAAGAAGCACTTGTGCCAAGAGTTTATCATAGTTTTAAAACTACTCAAGAGGCATCCTCTGATTTTATTGAATATATGTTTGCTACAAAACGCCCTGATAGAGAATTAAGAAAACTTGTATCTTCTGGTGCACGTATGGACGGATTGCTTAATATCAATTACAACGATTTTGTGGGGATAAAAATTATTCTTCCCTCAATAGAAGAACAAATAAGAATTAGTGGGTTTCTCAGGAATCTCGACCACACTATCGCTCTTCATCATGAACAAATTGACAAACTAATAAAATTGAAAAATGCCTATCTAAAAATGATGTTCATATAAAATATTATTGGCGGGAATGAGAAAACTTCTAAATAATTAAAGTGATGATTCAGACATCAACTATTATTTAGGAGGTTTTATTTTTGGTGAGGAAGAAAAAATCAGATCAGTTGTTTCACGAGTACTTCGAAGAATGGATTGAATTATACAAAGTTGGTGCCATTCGGTCCGTCACACTCCAGAAATATTACATGAGCCAACAGAGGATTGTTGAATTAGCTCCCCATTTAAAAATTGGCGAACTAAACCGAAAACATTACCAGCAATTACTGAACGATTATGCGATGACTCACGAAAAGCAAACAACTATGGATTTTCATCATCAATTGAAAGGCGCAATCCTCGATGCGGTGGATGATGGATTAATTGAGAAAAATCCAACTAGAAAAATAATCATAAAAGGAAAGAAGCCTAGCGAAAAGAAAACAAAATTTCTAAACCAGTTTGAGGTTCAGGCACTACTGAAACAATTAAATCTCACTGAAGAAATAAATTGGGATTGGTTTATCCTCTTAGTTACAAAAACTGGGCTACGGTTTTCAGAAGCATTAGCTCTTACTCCAGATGACTTTGATTTTTCAAAGCAGAAGATAACCGTGAGCAAGACTTGGAACTATAAAGGAACAACGGGAGGATTTCAATCAACTAAAAATGAATCATCTAAACGTAAGGTTCAAATCGATTGGCAAACAGCGATGCAATTTTCTCAGCTAATAAGGAATATGGATAAAAATAAACCGATCTTCGTGAAGAGCAGAGTTTTTAATTCTACAGTAAATAATCACTTAAGCACCTTATGTATAAAAGCCGATATACCGATAATCACCATTCATGGATTGCGTCATACACATGCATCACTTCTCCTTTTTGCCGGTGTTTCAATTGCAAGCGTAGCAACGAGATTAGGTCATTCAAGCATGACAACTACACAAGAAACTTACTTGCACATTATTCACGAATTGGAAAACCAAGATAATGACAAAATCATGCGACATTTATCTCTGTTAATGTAAGTTAAAAAAGGCACATGATGTGCCTTTTTAAATAAACATTTTTTGTAAGTATGCTTTTTTAAGTGATTGTAGCTTTTCAAGCTTAGTTTGATGAAGAGCAATAGTGTGGTCGATTTTCTGAAAGAAATCACCAATGCGGGTTTGTTCTTCTTTTTTCGGAAAAAGCAGATTAACTTCTTTTAAATCCGAATTATGCAGGTGAACAACAGATTTCCCTTGAGCTCGTTTGCTTATCTCTTTTTTCTGTTTACCATTCGAGATAGTCAGAGCTAAGAATACTGGATCAATCTCATTACTTGGTCGTATAATATTTAAATCCCCACCCAAAATTATTCCTGGTTTACTAACAGTTGATGCTCTTGAGATGTCTTCAGAAGTTTCTCCGGAAGCTGGAACGATTACTTCATTGCCCTGACTTATTACAGTGTTTTCTTTTTCTATAGTAAATGTATCTACAGATTCAATGACGGTTTCATACTTTGTATATAATCGCCCATACAAAATTACTGGATTACCTTCATCAGTCAAATTACTTTTTGAACAGCCATTACCTTTAGAAAATTCTGCTAAATCTTTCAACTTACGCTGTTCCCATTCTGACACAAAGTTAGCGAATCTTAGCCGAGGCTCAGTTTCACCATCATTTTGCGGGAACATTAGCTGTAGAAAAGCTTTTTTTAAGCATTGCAGTCTATCTAATTTTTTTTGATGAAGAGCGATAGTCTGGTCGAGACTCGCGAAAAAGGCACCGATTCTTTTCATTTCTTCAACTGATGGAGCAAGGAAAACATAGTCACGAATTTTGCTCAGGCCTAAAAATTTTTGGGTGTTTCCAGCGTTCTCCACTCGAATATATTTCTCAAACACTGGTGACTTCAATTGCTGAATTAAAAAACTATTGGGAGTTTCTCCACCAACTTTGATAAGAGCCACATTTTTAATTGCGAAGTCATCTCTATCAACAATTACAGGATTTCCGATTGTCCCTATCATTCCAAGGATAATATCGCCTTTATCAACTTTCGAACGTCTAATAATTGCCTCAAAATCTTCATCAGAGATGAAAGATACATCAACAAAATCTAACCCAGATTCTGTTAAGTTTTTTGAGGTGACAAGAGGATGTCCTTCTTGAAAATACCTTGGAGAGTCATGTGTTCCATCGCGAACATCTTTTATATCAGACAACTTCCGCTGTTCCCAATCGTCAAAAAAGCCGTCAAATCGTATCTCCGGTGCTACCCTCCTTTTCTCCATTATTGAAACACCGCCTTTGTTGCTGCGATGATATCTTTGGATTCGTCTGTTATTTTTAACTCGTCTAACAGTTTCAAGAATTCTTGCTCAGACTGAGCAATTTCATCATTTAAGGAGACTATTTCTTTACTCAACTCAATAATATTAATCGGTTCCTCTTCCTCAAATGTATCTACATAACGAGGAATATTCAAATTGAAGTCGTTCTCTTTTATTTCATCAAAGCTGGCAACATGGGCATATTTTTCAATATCTTCACGTTTTTTGTATGTATCAACAATCTTATCTATATTTTCTTCTGTAAGTTTGTTTTGGTTTTTGCCCTTCGTAAATTCCTTACTCGCATCAATAAATAAAACGTCTCGGCTTGTACGATTTTTCTTTAAAATGATGACTGTTGTTGGAATGGAAGTCCCGAAGAAAAGATTTGCAGGCATACCAATAATAGCGTCAATACTGCCATCCTCCAATAATTTCTTTCGTATCACTCCTTCGGCAGCACCACGGAAGAGCACACCATGTGGCAGGACAATCGCCATCGTTCCGGAATCTTTTAAGTGATAGTATCCATGCAATAAGAAGGCAAAATCTGCTTTTGATTTTGGTGCTAACCGTCCGTATCGGTTAAAACGAGAATCATCTAAAAATGTTTTATCCGCTGACCATTTAGCTGAATACGGCGGGTTCATTAAAACCGCGTCGAACGTATACGGCTCATCCGTTGGCCAATCTTTATTCAACGTATCGCCATTACGCAAACGCATATCTTCTTTATCAACCCCATGCAAGATCAGGTTCATCTTCGCGAGATTATAGGTAGTTGTGTTGAGCTCCTGTCCATGATATTTCACACTATCTGGATATACCAGATAATGCCGGACATTCAGCATCAAAGAACCTGAACCCATCGTTGGATCGAATACGCTAAACAAATTTTTAGTTTCTTGTCCAATGGTCACGATCCGAGCCATCATATCTGATACTTCGTGCGGCGTGTAAAACTCTCCCGCTTTCTTCCCAGCTTCTGAAGCAAACTGAGAGATGAGGAATTCATAAGCGTCACCTATGACGTCACCATTATGACCAATTACATCAACATCATTAAGCTTTTTCAATACCTCTGTAATCGTAATGTTACGTTGTTGGTCATCTGACCCTAGTTTTTTTGAATTCAAATCGACATCATCAAATAAACCATTGAATTGATCATATTTGGTTGACAGATCAATAAATGCTTTATTTAAGTCATTCAATTGAAAAACATTTTGTTTTGCTTGGTTTGTTAATACGTTAAATAAATATTTTGGTTCAATATCATATCCTAAAGTATCAACTAAGGTCTCAATCAAATCACTTTTAGTGTCTTCGTCGGCAAGTAGTTCATGATACAAATGTGTTTGTTTATCCTGTGTATCATATTTTTCTAGTGACTCATCTGCTAGTTCAACGACTTTTTCTAACAGTTTATCCGAAAGATATTTATAGAAAATCAGTCCTAATAAGTAGTCCTTGTATTCTGATGCATCCATCTTACTGCGCAAATGGTCTGCAGCACTAAATAGTTTTACGTTTAATTCGGACCCCATGCTCTAATAATCCCCTTTTTAGTGTTTGTATTTATTCTAACTTACGCTGTGATTAAGTGATAGTGATCTGACGATTTTTCATGATTTTTGATTTTATCCCTTTTATTAGGTGAAACTTCGAAAGCCCTTACACAAACACCTTCAGCACAATTTAACAAAGAAAAAATACCATCTGAAAAAGCTGGTATCCTGTCGTCGTATTTTTATCAAAAAATAAAACCTCCCGGCAATTTAATCTGGGAGGTTCAGTATATTAGCCCTTGCACCTGTTTTAATGACGATTATGTTTTCTGTTTAATTCAAGTGTCGCAACATAGTTGTCACCGGTAGTGCTCAGTACATAAAGCGTCAGTGCCGCATTCTTGCCTCTCAAATTTGCTTTGAGCTGGCTGAGATCAAGGGCAATGTTGCCGTCCGACGTTTCATGTGTATAGTAAAATTTCTTGTGCGCGTCCGTATCATATTTTTTCCCATCGGAAATCGTATAGGCAAGTGTACCGGACTCTTCCGTCAATGGACGGACATCTGCAGTAAAGTTTGCCGGAATATCAATTTTCTTCTTGCCGACATAGAGCGCATATTCATGTTCACTGCTTGTCGGACGCAGGTCTGCATGGATACGCTTTGCAGCTGAATCCCCCGCGCCACCTTTTTCTTTGCTGTGAACAAGATAAGCAACGCCGTTCGCCCACGCCTTTTGGAATTGATCAACCTTATACTTTCGCACTGCGGTATCGTCGGACGGCGCGAACGAATCATTAACAATCACATAATCCTGCCCATTCATTGTCTCGAAACCGCGCACAAGAATCAGATGCCCCGGTGTCGTACCCGGTGCACCTTCTACATACGGTTCATGCGTATTCGACGGGTCATTCGTGTAGCGAACGCTGACAGCGACCGGATACCCCGCTTTAATCTCGCGCTTCAAACCGTCAAGATCCGTAAAAATTGAATACGATTGATAACCGTAGCTGCCGGCAATCGCTGAGCTGAACGCCCAGTTTCCGAATCCTTCATAGTCATAATCATAATCACGAAGTGCCGTCTCCTCGAGAAGTAGGTTTTCACCCATACGATTCAGTGCCATTGTAATGGTCGTTGGGCTGCAAATCGAATGAGCGATTTTCGGATCACGAATCATTTGCGAGTAAGCCGGTGTCTCAATATCTTTATTCAGTTTAATTGTCGTCGGATGCTGGCTCATCGTACCCCAGCCCAGCTCAGTGGATGCCGCAAGCAGCCGAACCGTCGGCGCCACCTTTGGCTTATCGGTATGCAAAAGCGCTCTGATCTGGAATTTGTCCGCCGTCTCGCCGCGGCTGCCACGTACCGTGAATGTATCCACATCAACATAAGCAAGCGGATCCGATTTGTCGCTAACGCTCGACCGTTTGATGTTCGTCCCCCATTTTCCCCAGGTTCGCCATGTCGACCAATCCTTGACCTGCTCATTGTCCCCATGATCATGCTTGATTAAGGCGCGCACCTGAATCTCAACATGAGTTCCGGCCGGCGTGTCGCTGTTCCAAGAGGCGATTAGATACTCGAATGGATCAGTTGAAATTTCCGGGGACACAAACACACCGTCGCGCGCATAGCTGCCGTGCGTTTTTTTCAAGGTAACTGCACCATCGCCAGGACGTTGATGAATCGTCACATTCTGGAGTGCTCCCGTTGAAAATTCCTTTGCTGAACGGATGATGTACGTATGATCACTTTCTTTCCCTGATGTTTTGGCATGCCGCGCAAAGGTTTGTACCGGAATCCCGGCAATCAAACATACCAGAGCAATCGCCAATGCAGATTTGAGTCCTTTTTTCATTCGGATGCCTCCCCACTATTATTTATTGCGAGTGAAAAGATCGCAATAAAAAATCTCTTAATTTCTAACATAAGCCGATAGAAACAAAGAGAATAGAGTCGGTATGACTATTTTCAATATATTTTTTCTATTCTAACTCTTAGCCGATTAACGGCACAGCAATGCATGTCCGGCTGACTATTCGCTCCTGCTGATCACTTTTCATAGGACAAATCAACCATGTAGAACGATGGAAGGTCATGCTCAGAAGCTTTGATTCGTCGCGCACCGTTTCAAACGCCCTGACATACAGTGTGTTAACCGATAGGAACGAAAGGATGAATCCAATGTATTCAAATCAAATGTACCCGATCCCCTATAATTGGCGGGATTCTGGGGATGCCGGCCGTGCTGAATTTTCGCCGTATCCACAGAATCCTGCCTGGCAAATGCCCGTTTATTATCCTGACCCCGCCTACGCGCAAGGCCCGGTTTATGAACCGGAGTTTCGACCGGCTATCATGAACCGGAACGATTACGGGCCGGCTCCGATTGCTTTTAATATAGAAGAAGTAACCAAGCGGAATAACGCCTATCGACGCGCATTATGGACGGGGAGTCATCTGCAACTGACGTTGATGAGCATCCCTGTTGGCGGAGATATTGGGCTTGAAGCTCATCCGCATCTGGATCAATTTATCCGTATCGAGGAGGGTCAAGGACTTGTCATGATGGGTGATCGGCAAGACCAGCTCACGTTTCAGAGACCGGTATCCGATGACTTTGCCTTTATCATCCCTGCTGGAAAATGGCATAACTTAATCAATACAGGCAATCGACCGATCAAACTGTACTCGATTTATGCGCCGCCACAACATCCTCATGGAACGGTTCACGAAACAAAAGCCGACGCCATGGCTGCCGAACATTGACACTCACACTACCGCCGAATCCTATTTTTTCGTACCCATTCGACTTTATCAAATGCTTAAAATAGGAAAATAGTCTACACTAACAAGAGCAACAATTCTCATGCAGAAAAAGGAAACGGCGGTGCTTTTGTGTCTTTACTTGAGTTTTCCCATGTCTCGTTTACTAGAGAAAACAGAACTATTGTTAACGATCTCTCATTATCCATTGAAGCAGGGGATTTTCTATCGATTGTCGGTCCATCTGGAAGCGGAAAGAGCACATTACTCAGGCTGTGCTGCCACCTCATCAGTCCCACTGAAGGAACGATTCGCTTTCACGGGCAAGATCTGATGCGATTCAATCCAATGGAACTGCGCAAACAGATCAGTTATTGCTTTCAGATGCCCTACTTGTTCGGGGATACGGTGCGCAACAATCTGGAGTATCCGTTTTTGCTGAGAAACCAGCCCGTCGATCCGGACCGGCTTGAGGAATTATTCGCGGCTTTTCAAAT
The DNA here is from genome assembly GCF_006539285.1 of Sporolactobacillus inulinus. GTDB lineage: Bacteria > Bacillota > Bacilli > Bacillales > Sporolactobacillaceae > Sporolactobacillus > Sporolactobacillus inulinus. The sequence goes on along the minus strand of NZ_BJMS01000036.1, from coordinate 1,480 downwards.
GTCGACGAACAATTTGGAAAAGGAAATTCAGAATCTCTCCGGCGGAGAAAAGCAGCGAATTGCCCTGATGCGCAGTATCGTCTTTCGACCGGAAATTCTGCTGCTGGATGAAGTGACCTCGGCGCTTGATGTGGCGAACACGCAAATCGTTGAAAAAGTTATTGAGGCGCTGAATCAAGCGGGAATAACCATTCTGTGGATCACCCATAATCCGGAGCAGAGCCGCAAGTACGCGAATAAGATCCTGACCATTGATACCGGGGAAGTCCGCTCATTGGAGGCGATTCGATGAACGGCTCAGCTGCGATTCAAACCGGCTCGCTCTTGATTGCTTCTTCGCTGGTACTTGTCACGCTCTTTTTCTCGTATTGGCAGAAGCTGAAGCTTGAAAAAGAAACACTGATCAGCGTGATTCGTGCCGTCATCCAGCTTATTGCGGTCGGCTATGTTTTGAATTATGTATTCGGGGTGAAAAATCCCCTATTTACAACCTTTTTGCTGCTCTTCATGACGTTTAATGCCGCGTATAATGCAGCAAAACGCGGCCGCACGATAAGACATGGGCTCGCGATCTCATTTTTTTCCATTTTTATCGGCGCACTCGTAACCTTGACGGTGCTTCTGCTCTCAAAGACGATTCACTACGAACCGTACCAAATGATTCCGATTGGCGGCATGATTATCAGCAACGCCATGGTTGCGCTCGGGCTGTGCTATAAACAGATGACCGCGGACTTCAAGACGAAACGTGAGGAAGTCGAAACTAAGCTGGCGCTCGGTGCGGACATTCGTGCCTCCTCGATTGACATCATCCGTGATTCAATAAAAACCGGAATGCTGCCGACGATTGATTCTGCTAAAACACTGGGGATCGTATCCCTACCCGGGATGATGACCGGCTTAATCCTTGCCGGCGCTTCGCCGCTTGAGGCGATCAAATACCAGCTGATGGTCACCTTCATGCTGCTGTCGACAACGGCAATCGCTTCATTCATTGCTTGCTCCCTCGCCTACCGCGGCTTTTTTAACGCGCGCATGCAGGTGAAGTGATTGCCGAAACAATAAAAAGCGGATGCATGTTGCTTCGCTCATTTCAATTCAACGGCTGCTGGGAGAAGCAGCCGTTTTTGGCTAGAGATTAGGGAACGGGCACTTTTTGTCCGGTTTTTCTTATTGTCTAGGAAATGATAAAAGATCGCCTTGTGGATAACTCTCCGTTAAACGATTTGTAGAACTTTTGGAGAAGCGGGGCATGGTGAAGCGAAGCAGCGGGATCATCACTAACCCCTTTGGTTGATTCAAGTAGACCTTATCTCGAGCCGGTGAATCGATTTCTGGTCGCCTCTATGAATGGTTCGAATGCAGTACTTGTGCTCGATTGAAAGCGCAACCGATACCGAGTTTTACTCACGTTAACCCGGTACTGTTTTCTCTAAACGACTTGAAGCATTTTCAATATAAGGTATACTAATAGCAAGCG
>NZ_BJMS01000035.1 GCF_006539285.1 Sporolactobacillus inulinus | reverse complement strand
TAAGGACCGGGCGCTTTTTGCCTAGTTTTTCTAATACTATAAGAAACCTGAAATTGGGGATACCGTTATGGGCATCGATGGGGATACGAAGGAAGTCGCGGCGCTGAATCAAGGGAGGGCGGCAACGCTCTATGAGCCGAGCCTTGTCGAGAAGATGCTGAAAACTTGGAACAAAATCGTCTGTTTTTTGTGCTGCAGCTGCAGACGGAGTAAGATCATGTGAAATCATGGGTTAATTGAGCATTGGTCAAAGTATACAGAAGCAGACGAATGGATGCATGAAAGTTGAAAATTAACCTTTTCCTCATATACAGGGCTCGCCTCACTGGAGTAAAATAAAGGCACAGACTCTAGGGAAGGGGCCGCTTCAATGGTCGATTATCATTTTTCTCCAAATGCGTTGCCGAGAAACTCAATCTTTGCCAAACGCGGTATGGTGGCAACGGCGCAACCACTGGCTGCGCAGGCAGGGCTGGACATCTTGAAACAAGGCGGCAATGCGATCGATGCAGCCATCGCAACAGCCGCGTGCCTCACGGTCGTGGAACCGACGTCTAACGGACTGGGCAGCGATGCGTTTGCTTTAATCTGGACAAAAGGGAAGCTGCACGGATTGAATGCGAGTGGAACGGCGCCGCAGACGATGTCGATAAGCGCTGTTCAGGCACGTGGCTACCAGAATATGCCGGCGCATGGACTCATCCCGGTGATGGTTCCCGGTGCTCCTGCTGCATGGGCAGAGTGTTCAAGAAAATTCGGCAAGCTCTCGCTGGCAGCAGTCCTTCAGCCGGCCATTGATTATGCAGAACGCGGGTTCCCTGTTTCACCGGTGGTCGCCTTAAACTGGAAGCGCGCGTTTAATGAATATAAAGAGAAATTTCATGACGCCATGTTTGACCCATGGTTTCAAACCTTTGCACCGAATGGCCGTCCTCCTGAACCGGGTACACTTTGGAAAGCGCCGGATCATGCCCACAGCTTGCGTGCTATTGCCGAGACACATAGCGATGCCTTTTATAAAGGGGAACTGGCTGATCGTATCGATGCCTTTTCGAGAAAACATAGCGGATTCATTCGTAAAAGTGATTTGGAAAACTATCAGGTACAGTGGATCGAGCCAATTTCAACCACGTATCGCGGCTATGAAGTCTGGGAGTTACCGCCAAATGGTCAAGGGCTCGTCGCGTTGCTGGGTCTAAATATTTTAAAGCAATTCGAGCTTACAAGCGAAGCGGGTATCGATACATATCACAAACAAATTGAAGCACTAAAGCTCGCCTTTTCAGATGGCAAGGCATACATTACCGACCCGAGCGACATGACAAGCGAGACGCAGCAGCTACTCAGCGAGACATACGCCAAAGAACGTGCAGGTCTGATTGGTCAATCGGCGATAGCGCCGGAGCCAGGCAGATTGTCAAAAGGCGGAACCGTATATCTTGCCACGGCGGATGAGGACGGTAACATGGTGTCGTTCATCCAAAGTAACTTTATGGGCTTCGGATCGGGAATTGTGATCCCGGGTACAGGCATCGCGATGCAAAACCGCGGCTATACCTTTTCGTTGGATCCTCAGGATGCGAATGCATTGAAACCGGGTAAGAAAACCTATCATACCATTATCCCGGGATTTCTGTCGCGCAACGGTCAGCCGGTCGGTCCATTTGGCGTGATGGGCGGATACATGCAGCCGCAAGGCCATCTACAAGTGATTAGCCGGCTTATTGACGAGCACCTGCATCCACAGGCGGCACTTGATGCACCAAGATGGCAGTGGCTGGAAAACAAGACCGTTTTGGTTGAACCGAGTTTCCCCAATGCAGCTGCTCAGGCATTAGCTCGGCGCGGACATGACATTCGCGTTGCCCTTGACACCGGTTCATTTGGGCGCGGGCAAATCATCTGGCGTGATCCAAAAACCGGTGTTTTAGCAGGTGGTACGGAATCGCGTGCGGACGGAGTCGTTGCAGCCTGGTAATTTCATCTTAAGACAGCAGGGAAAGCAGTTAGGAGTTTGGTTAAATGACTCAAGAATCAAAAAAACGAGCAGCACAGAAATCGGCACTAGTCGTTCACTGGGATTTGTTCGTGGCCTTTTTTCGCTCCGGTATTGTCAGCTTTGGTGGCGGTCCGTCGGGCATTCCGCTTATTGAAGCAGAGGTTGTAAAGCGATATCAATGGATGACGCTTGAAGAATTCGGTGATTTGGTCGCCTTGTCCAATGCATTGCCTGGACCGATTAACACAAAGCTGGCCGGTTATGTCGGCTGGAAAGTAAAAGGGCTCACCGGACTGCTCGCAGCATTAACCGCAGTGATCCTGCCAACGGTTGTTCTTATGATTGCGCTGCTCGGCGTGCTTGTGCGTTTCAGTGACCAGCGCTGGGTGCGCGGCATGACGCAGGCCGTACTTCCGGTTGTCGGCGTGTTAATGGCACAATTGACTTGGAAATTTATGAAGAATGCCCAAAAAGGGCTGGGCTGGACGATTAGCTTGATTCTGGTTGGCTTAAGCTTTGTATTGATGAAAGTCCTGCATGTCCATCCGGCGATTCTGATTGCGCTCACTTTGCTGATCGTGCTGATCAAGCCTTCGAAAAAGGCGGGTGACAGCAAATGATTTTTTGGCAGTTGTTTCTCGCTTTTTTCATTCCAGGTATTCTTGGATACGGCGGCGGTCCAGCATCGATACCGCTGATTGAAAATGAAGTGGTTGGTCATTATCATTGGATGACGGTGACCGAGTTTAGTAATGTCCTTGCTTTCGGCAATACACTGCCGGGACCGATTGCGACAAAAATGGCTGGTTACATTGGCTATGAGGTTGCAGGCGTTTTGGGTTCATTAGTGGCGGAATTTGCCACAGTTGCGCCGTCGTTGGTTCTTTTGATTGTTCTTTTGCGGATACTTGAACGGTTTAAAGATTCTCCTAAGGTGAATTGGCTGACTTTACTTATTCGACCGATTATCGTTGTCATGCTCGGTATGATGGCCTACAACTTTTTTGCAGCTTCTGCACAGGCTTCCGGATGGCTGCCGATGATTCTGATTGCGGCAGTCAGTTTTATACTGATGGAGCGCTTTCGTGTTCATCCGGCTTTTGTGATTGCTGGTGCGCTGCTGATCGGCGCGGCTTTTATGGGATAAATGAATTATTGATTAACATTTTGCATCGATGATTGCGGATCTGTCGGTAAAAAAGGCCGACAGATTTTTTGCATCGTTTGGTAGTGGTTAAATAGGGATTGAGGCACTTCAATATACAAAAAAACAGACCGCTCAGTTTGAGGGTCTGTTTTTTGTTTTGTTCAGTAACTGTTAAACCAATTCTTTGTTCTTCGTCTCGTGACCGAGGAACAGAACGGCGAGGATGCCGATAATGATTGATATGCAGAAGATGGTAAAGATTGCGCCGATCGATACTTTTTGTACGAGTAGGTAGCCGACGAGCAGCGGTCCGAAAATACCGCCAATCCGTCCAAATGCTGCTGCCATGCCGGTACCGGTTCCGCGCACAACAGCGGGATATTGTTCCGGCGAGTAGGCATAGAGCGCGCCCCAGGCTCCCAGATTAAAGAACGAAAGCAGAATGCCGGACGTGAGGACCATTGGAAGCGTCGAGGCATAGCCGAAGAAATAAGCAAAGACGGCGGTTCCGAGCAGATAGACAATCAGCACCCATTTGCGGCCCCATTTTTCGATCAGCCAAGCTGCCGTGAAATAACCGGGCAGCTGCGCGAGCGTCATGATCAGTACATAGCCAAAGCTTTTAACCATGCTGAACCCTTTTAAGGAGACAACGTTAGGGAGCCAGAGAAACATGCCGTAATAAGAGAAGACAACGCAGAACCAAAGGATCCAGAGCATCACGGTTTGCCGCATATATTTTTTCGACCAGACCGTGGTGATATTTTGCAGGACGGTTGGTTTTTCTTTTTCAGTTTTGGCAACATAATTAGCCGAGTCATGAATGTTCCATCTGAGGTAAATGGCATAGAACGCAGGAAGCGCACCGACCAGTAGTGCGATCCGCCAGCCGAATGATGGAATGATAAAATAAGAAATCAGTGCGGCGATGATCCAGCCGCCTGCCCAGAAGCTTTCGAGTAAGACAACGGTACGTCCGCGCTTTTCCGTCGCAACACTTTCTGAAACAAGCGTTGAAGCAACCGGGAGCTCACCACCAAGCCCCATTCCAATGATAAAGCGCAGAATGAGGAAGATCGTCAAACCGGTTGCCAGTGCGGAGAGACCGGCTCCGATCGAAAATACGAGCAAGGTTAAAATGAGGACATTCTTTCTCCCGATTCGGTCGGCAGTTAAACCGAAGATGAACGCACCGACGGCCATACCGATCGAGCTGACACTGCCAATCCAGCCCATCTGAGCAGCGTCTAATTTCCAATCAGCGCCAAGTGCGGCGATGATAAAGGATAACATACCGACATCCATAGCATCAAACAACCAAGCAAGCCCGGCGACGCCAAGCAATTTTCGTTCTGAAATATGTTTTACAGGTGACATAAGATCCTCCTATAGATTATAGAATAAGTGCAGCTCTGAAAAGCGGAGCATTTGTCCAAGTTATCAAAATTGATTATAGTGATTTAGTTTACAAGTGTAAAGACACTTGTGGAAAAAGTTGTCGACCTGTTCATTAATTGATTCGCCAAAGTTGACCGATAATCAAACGGATCATGGTAAACTAGAAAGAAATAGCGCTGCCGGAGGGAAGAACGTGTATTTACAGGATGTTCAAGATTGGGAGAAAAGATTCTATGAAAAACGAGGATGGAAAGACCTTCCTCCTTATATTCGCGTAGGCTTTTTAATGGAAGAAATTGGTGAGGTATCGCGCGCAGTCCGCGCTTCTGAAATCGGTCGTGATCATCCTGATGAGGAGAAGATGACGAAGAAAGAGGTAAGAGAAAATCTTGCAGAAGAGTTGGGTGACGTCTTGTCAAATGTCGCGATTCTCGCCGATTTGTACGGCATGACTCTGGAAGAGGTTGTTCAGGTCCATCGAAAAAAGCTAATGAAGAGATATCATGAGACAATAAATTGAAAGAGGATCTCCTTTTGGTTCACGATCAAAGGGAGATCCATTTGTAAAACAAGCGCTAGAATCGACGACGCACAGTTTCTACGCCTATTGTGCAGTTTTTTACTTATATGTGTTAATAACCTACTTCAATGGATGCGTTAACGATGTACATTAAGTCATTTTTATCATGCTTATCTTTCAGGACAATGCCGCTTGGTGTTGCCATGCCGCCATCCATTAGCTCAACGTGAACCGTACCGTAAGGAATCTCAGCCTTAACTTTTTCGATAGCAACACGTTCCTTATCCTTTGGCACAGCGAGGCGAATCGTTACCTCCATCTTGTTCAAGTCGTGATCGGGCAGAAAACGGGAAATGCCCGGCATTGAATTTCGATGAATCGCATCACGAACCGCGCGAACCGCTGCGCAGGTGACATCCTGACCGTGGACATCAATTCCAAAACCTGTTTCAATAAATAAGAGATGATCCATGAGAAAGGCTCCTTTGTGCAAAGTTTCTTTTGATTATAGCAAATGAGAGGGTTAACGGTTAAGATTATGCTCAAAGATCTTTTGGCATGTAAGATAATCTGACGAAAACAACCAATGATTCCCTTGAAAGAACTAAAATTAATGGGGAAAGTTAGAAAAGAATAGAAGCAAAAAATGTCGGATATTTATCGAACCCGACATTTTATAGAGTTTTAACGCACTAAAGGATGCAAAAGCCGAACAATAGAAATAATGTTCTACAAAATTTTCGCTTTTTCCCCGCTTTTCGGTTTCTTTTTTAAAGAATTTAAGCTATAGTAAATTTTGTGAGTTTTAAATTTCAAAAGTTTTAACGGGGGGTTATTACGTGTTTAAAAAGAGAATAGCAGTGCTTGTCGCCTTTGTTGTTGTTTTAGGTTCCATTCTTGCCGGCTGCGGCAACAGCAAATCAAGCGGCAACAGCACTTCAACGAAGAAAAGTGCATTCAAAGCGGGTATGGTCACGGACACTGGCGGTGTTGATGACAAATCCTTTAACCAGTCTGCTTGGGAAGGCCTGACAACGTACGCTAAAGACAATGATCTGAAGAAAGGTACTGATGTTAAGTATCTGCAATCTACCCAACCATCGGATTACTCACCAAACTTGAACACAATGGTTCATCAGAACTTTAATATCGTATACGGCATCGGTTTTCTGATGCAAAGCGACATTCAGAAAGTTGCGGAACAAAATCCGAAAGCACAATTAGGTATTATTGACGCTGTCGCTGTTGATAAGAGCAATAAACCGTTGAAAAACGTTGCGAGCATCACGTTTAAAGAAGAACAAGGCTCATTCCTTGTTGGTGTTGTTGCAGGGTTAACCACGAAAACCAATAAAGTCGGCTTCATCGGTGGGATTAACTCAGCACTGATCAAAAAATTCGAAAACGGATTTAAAGCCGGTGTGAAAGCCGTAAATCCTGATGCAGAAGTGTACGCACAATATGCTGGTGCATTTGACGCACCTGACAAGGGACGCGCAATTGCTCAGACACTTTACACGAAAGGCGCGGACATTATCTATGCATCTGCCGGCAACACAGGAAACGGTGTGTTCACCGAAGCGAAAAACCGTGCGAAAAACGGTAAAAAGGTTTGGGTAATCGGTGTTGATAAAGATCAGCATGATCAAGGCATGCCGGAAAACGTAACGTTGACGTCGATGGTTAAACGGGTCGATAAAGCGATTTATGACGTAACGAAACAAACAAAAGCCGGTGACTTCCCAGGCGGACAAGTTCTTTCATTCGGTCTGAAAGAAAATGGTGTAGGAATTGCACCGACAACTGAAAATGTATCAAAGAAGGCACTCGACGAAGTAAATCAATATAAGAGCAAGATCATTGACGGTTCCATTAAAGTTCCGACAACTGATAAAGAATTCAAAGAATATGCTGCTACCTTAAAGTAATCGATTGTTTAATTCATGTTGGATGAGGCATTTATTCTGCCTCATCCTTCATTTATAATTAGGCTGTGTTTCGATCATTTTTTCTACATAGTCAGAGATGGGAGACTGAAGGCATGTCCTATGCAATTGAAATGAGACAGATCAGGAAAGAATTTCCCGGTATTGTTGCCAATGACAACATCACCCTTCAGGTCGAAGATGGCGAAATTCATGCGCTGTTCGGTGAAAATGGTGCCGGGAAGTCGACGCTGATGAATGTTCTTTTTGGTCTGTATCAGCCCGATAGAGGAGAAATTTATGTTCATGGGGAAAAGGCGGTTATCCATGACCCCAACGACGCGACTCGGCTCGGCATAGGCATGGTTCATCAACACTTTATGCTGATTGATAAATTTACTGTCGCTGAAAATATCGTTCTTGGCAGAGAGCCGAAAAAAAATGGTGTTCTCGATATGAAAGAGGCAGTAAAAGTTGTCAGAGAGCTATCCGAAAAATATGGATTGGATGTTGATCCAGAGAAAAAGGTTGAAGAAATAACCGTTGGCATGCAGCAGCGTGTGGAAATTTTAAAGACACTCTATCGCGGCTCCGATATTCTGATCTTTGATGAACCGACTGCGGTCCTGACGCCAATTGAAATTCAAGAATTAATTGAGATTATGAAGCGTCTCGTCCATGAGGGAAAGTCGATTATCCTCATTACGCACAAACTGAAAGAGATCTTTGAATGCTGCGATCGTGCTACGGTTATTCGGCGCGGAAAAAATATCGACACGGTGAAGATTTCCGATACCAATCCAACTGAACTTGCCAGCATGATGGTTGGGCGCAAAGTACATGTTCAGGTTAATGACGCGCCATACAATCCTCAAGGAAAAGTGCTGGAAATTGAGCACCTAAATGTTGCCGATGCGCGTAAGGTAGAGGTCATCAAGGATTTGAATCTGACCGTTCATGGCGGGGAAATCCTCGGTATTGCCGGTGTAGACGGCAACGGACAGACAGAACTCATTGAGGCGATTGCCGGACTGCGCAAGACGAAAAGCGGCACGATTAAGCTGAACAATCAAGATGTGACCAATCAGAGGACACGCAAAATGATTGAGGCCGGCTTGGGGTATATTCCGGAAGATCGGCAAAAGCATGGACTTGTTTTGGATTTCTCTATTGCTGAAAACATGGTATTGCAGACGTATTATCAGAAGCCGTACGCGCAGATGGGAATTTTACAGAATAAAGTGATCGCAAAGAAAGCCAAAAAACTGATTCAGGAATTCGATGTTCGGACTCCGAGTGAAAAGACGCATGCCCGGGCGCTTTCGGGCGGCAATCAGCAAAAAGTGATCGTAGCTCGTGAAGTGGATCGCAGCCCGCAGCTTCTGATTGCGGCGCAGCCGACACGCGGTCTGGACGTTGGGGCAATTGAATTTATTCACGGAAAGCTGATTGAAGAAAAGAAAAAAGGAAAAGCAGTATTGCTTGTTTCTTTTGAATTGGATGAGATTCTCCATTTGAGCGATCGTATCGCGGTCATTTACGAAGGGTATATCATTGATATTGTCAGCCCGAAGGAAACTAATGAAAATGAACTCGGCCTGCTTATGGCCGGCAGAAAGAAAGGGGGAAGTGAGGCGTGAGCAATTTATTGAAAAAGGTAAATTGGATGACCTTACTCATCCCGGTCATTTCCGTCATTCTCGGTCTTTTATGTGGGGCTGTAATCATGCTCGTGATCGGTTATAATCCGGTACTGGCTTACCAATCGATTGTCGAATCGATCTTTCTTCAGCCTTATTATGGTGGCGAAACGATTCGGGCGATGATTCCGCTCGTCTTGGCAGGTCTTGCCGTCGCGTTTTCCTTTCGGACAGGTCTTTTCAATATTGGTGTCGAGGGACAGTTGATGGTTGGCTGGCTGGCATCGGTTGCCTGTGCAATCTCCCTCGGGCATCTGCCCAAAATCCTTTTACTTCCGCTGTCCATTGTTGCGGGCGGAGCTGCCGGTGCACTTTGGGGTTTTATTCCTGGATTCCTGAAGGCACGTTTTAAGGTTCATGAAGTCATTTCAACAATTATGATGAACTACATTGCGCTTTATACGACTGCCTATCTCATTAAAAATTTTCTCTACACGGAAGGTGAGCGTACACCGACGATTCCTTCTGCAGCATCGCTTGCTTCACCGTTTCTTGCAAATCTCACACAGGGATCGCGCTTGCACTGGGGCATTATTGTCGCGATTATTGCTGTATTTGCAATGTGGTTTTTATTATGGAAAACAACAAAAGGATATGAACTGCGCTCGGTCGGCTTCAGTCCGGACGCATCCAATTATGCCGGAATGAGTGTTGCGCGCAACATCATGCTGTCGCTGACCATTTCCGGCATTTTCGCCGGACTTGCCGGAGCGATGGAAGGACTGGGCACCTACCAATACATGACGATCAGCTCCGCCTTTACCGGCATCGGCTTCAACGGTATTGCGGTTGCACTGCTCGGTCTAAATACACCGATTGGCGTCTTGTTGGCCGGAGCGTTATTTTCCGGTTTGCAAAACGGCGGGCTGACCATGCAGGCCAATGCCGGTGTTCCGGTTGAATTGGTCAACATCATTATTGCTCTGATCATTTTCTTCGTCGGCTCGAGTTATGCGATTAAATGGGCACTGAGCCGCTTTTCGAGAAAGGGGAAGAAATAATGAGCTTTTTTGAAATTTTGACAATCATTATCCCGTCAACGCTACTGACTGCTGCTCCGCTGATTTTCACGTCACTGGGCGGCATGTTCTCGGAACGATCCGGGATTGTCAATATTGGTTTGGAAGGGTTGATGGCGGTTGGTGCGTTCGCTGCAGCCGTCTCGACCTTAGGGCTTGAGCATTCAGGCCTTGGCGATGCCTCTCCTTGGATTGCCATTCTGATTGCCGGAGCGGTCGGCGGACTTTTCTCACTGATTCATGCCGTTGTATCCATTTCATTTCGCGCAGATCAAACCGTCAGTGGTGTGGCGTTAAACTTTCTTGCTGCCGGCTTGACCATCTTTCTTGTGAAATTGATTTTCGACGGCAAGGGCCAGACCCCTTATATTACGCATAATATTGATAAGGTTGATATTCCCGGTTTGGCAAAGATTCCATTTCTCGGGCCGCTCTTTTTCCAACAGGTCGCTTATACCTCTTATATCGCGATTCTCATTGCCATTCTGTGCTGGTTTATCGTTTACAAGACGCCGTTTGGCCTAAGGCTCCGATCGGTTGGCGAGCATCCGGCTGCAGCGGATACGCTTGGGATCAGTGTCATTAAGATGCGCTACATCGGTGTTCTGCTGAGTGGAGTGCTTGGCGGCATCGGCGGTGCGGTTTACCTTGTGACCATAACGTCCAACTATAATGTTACGACGATCGCTGGACAAGGTTTCCTTGCGTTAGCGGCACTCGTCTTTGGTAAATGGCATCCAATAGGAGCAATGGGAGCGTCGCTGTTTTTCGGCTTCGCGCAAGCACTCAGTATTACCAGCCAGCAGATTCCATACTTGGATCGACTGCCGTCGGTATTTATGTTGATCGCGCCTTATGTCCTAACGCTGATTGTTCTTACTGGATTCGTTGGCCGTGCTGAAGCACCAAAGGCTGATGGTGTTCCGTATATTAAAGGACAGCGTTAACGCTTTAGAAAACATGAATCAACCGCTGCCGGATTGTTGCCGGCGGCGGTTTTGACTAGTTAACTAAAAGTTGGCACTGCATGAGAAAAAATTTTCCGATATAATAGGGGGTATCAAGATCCATACGGTCTCATGACCGATGAGGAGAAGACGACGTTTGGAGGATGAAAAATGACGACAATCTGCCTGGTAAGGCATGGAGAAACCGATTGGAACGCGATGGGAAAACTGCAGGGACGTGAGGACATTCCGCTTAATGAACGGGGAAGAAAGCAAGCAGCGATGGTAGGGGAATATCTGAAGTCGGAGCAATTTTCTGCGGTCGTCACCAGCCCGCTGCTGCGTGCAAAACAGACGGCTGAGATCGTCAACACTTATATTGGCGATCTGCCTCTCGCGGTGGACCGGGATTTCATTGAGAAGTCTTACGGCGAAGCATCTGGATTGACGATTCCAGAGCGGGATCAGAAATTTCCGGAAGGCAATATACCGGGACTGGAACCGTTTGATCACATCAAGGAACGGGTAATACGCGGATTGGATCATGTGAAAACGGGTCACCCTAATCAAAACGTTTTGCTTGTCGCACATGGCGGCTTGATCAATGTGATTCTCGCACTTCTTTCCAATGGAAAAATCGGAACTGGGAAGACGAAGCTGTTTAATACATGCATTAGCCATATCGCGAACGAAGGCGATTCGTGGCAAATCATCGATTATAACTGCATTGATCATTTAAGTCGGTTCGGTAAAGTGACCAGTATCTGAATGGCGCTTTATGAACATCAGACAAAACAAAAAAAGAGCGGATCACAGTCCGCTCTTGATCGCTCTATTGAATAAAAGCGGGTGATGGGAATCGAACCCACGACGAGAGCTTGGGAAGCTCTAATTTTACCATTAAACTACACCCGCATAACGAAAAAGCCATACTTAATCTTATAAGAACGGACAATTTTTGTCAATATTAAGGATTTGCTTGCATCACAATTTTTTCTTGAGATAATGGCAGTAGCGCTTAATCGTAAGAATTATAAAAAGTCGCAGAAATAACAGTCTCATAGCGAGCAGGGAGTGTCAATCAGAATGAAGGCAATTTTAACCGTAATCGGTAAGGATAATGTCGGCATTATCGCCGGCGTCAGCAGCAAGTTGGCCGAATTGGATGTAAACATTTTGGACGTTTCGCAAACGATCATGGACGGCTATTTCACAATGATGATGGTGCTTGATCTCGAAAAAGCTTCGAACAGTTTTGCTGAAATCAAAGAGTCTTTGTCGGAAAAAGGAAGCGCGCTCGGTGTTCAGATCAAGATTCAGCGTGAAGAAATTTTCACATCGATGCACAGCTTATAAGGTGGAGGAATTCGGGAAATCATGGAAACCAAACAAATACTTGAAACGATTCGAATGATTGAGGAAGAAAAGCTGGATATTCGAACGATTACGATGGGAATTTCACTTCTTGACTGCATTGACAGTGATGGAGCGAAAGCAAGGGCCAAGATTTATGACAAAATGACACGCCGTGCCGAAAATCTTGTTAAAACCGGGGCAGCGATTGAAGATGAATTCGGTATTCCGATTATTCATAAACGCATTTCCGTGACTCCGATTTCACTCATTGCCGGTGCATCTCAGGATGAGAATTACACGGCTTTTGCTCAAACCTTGGATGAGGTTGCGAAGACAACCGGGGTGAACTTTGTCGGCGGATTCAGCGCGCTCGTGCAAAAAGGGTACACCCTGGGTGATCGAAAATTGATCCAATCCATACCGGAAGCAATGGCCACGACTGAATTTGTCTGTTCCTCAGTCAATGTGGGTTCGACGCGTTCCGGTATCAATATGGATGCGGTTAAGCAAATGGGCGGTATCGTTAAGGAAACAGCAGCGCGCACGGCAGATCAGCAAGGTCTCGGTTGTGCAAAACTGGTCATTTTTGCAAATGCTGTTGAGGACAATCCATTCATGGCCGGTGCTTTTCACGGTGTCGGCGAGGAGGACTGTATTCTGAACGTTGGGGTTAGCGGTCCGGGGGTTGTGAAGCGTGCGCTGGAGAAGGTGAAAGGCCAGCCGTTTGACGTCGTATCCGAAACGGTTAAAAAAATTGCATTTAAGATTACACGAATGGGACAACTGGTCGGCCGTGAAGCTTCAGAGCGACTCGGCGTTCCGTTCGGGATTGTCGATTTGTCGCTGGCACCAACACCTGCGGTTGGCGATTCTGTGGCGCATATTCTTGAAGAAATGGGGCTTGAGTCTGTGGGTACCCATGGAACGACCGCGGCACTTGCCCTATTGAATGATGCTGTGAAAAAAGGCGGGGTCATGGCATGCAGCCATGTCGGCGGGTTAAGTGGTGCATTTATTCCTGTTTCTGAAGATGCAGGGATGATTGATGCGGTCAATCGCGGAGCATTGAACCTGGAGAAACTGGAAGCTATGACTGCAGTTTGTTCCGTAGGTCTGGATATGATTGCAGTACCGGGTGATACGCCGGCAGAGACGATTGCCGCAATGATTGCCGATGAAGCGGCAATCGGCGTCATCAATAACAAAACGACGGCGGTACGCGTGATTCCAGCACCTGGCAAAGCGGTTGGTGAGACGGTTGAATTTGGCGGACTACTCGGACACGCACCGGTGATGGCGGTTAATCGCCATAAATCGGCCGATTTTATTAATCGCGGCGGACGAATTCCTGCACCGATTCATTCATTTAAAAATTAACGAAAAAAGCGGAAACCGATAATGGGTTTCCGCTTTTTTCTTAGTGGATTAGTGATTTTGATGGTTTTGATTGTTCAGGCCATTCGTTTGTTTTTCGCTGTCTCCGGTGCGTTGCGCGCGTTCGCGTTCTTCTACCGAATGCTCATCAAGCGGTTCAGCAAATTCTTGATCGAATGCGGATTGATTCTTTTTCTCGTCTTTTTTCTGTACCACGATCGTCACAGCTTTCTTTGTTTTTTTGACGGATGGTGTTCCTGTTACCGCCAAGAACTAGTGTGAGCAATTTCGAAAAAAATATGCCTCCTGCTCCTGGGCGCTCCATGGTGGCAAAAAAGGAGGATTTGGATAACCATTAAGCGAAAATCATAACCTAAGGACATATTTGGCACAAAAAGGAGGATTTCTATGTCTGGACGGTTATCTAATGTTGATTTAAACCAATCCATTACAGATAAAGACGAATACGAAAAAAAATTAAAAAAGTATCAGTTGAAGCTGCTGTCGATGCAACACTTGCTGCTCGAGCGAAATCTTGGTGTTCTGTTTGTCTTTGAAGGATGGGACGCGAGTGGGAAAGGAGGAGCCATTAAGCGGGCGGTTGCCAATCTTGATCCGAGGGGCGTACGCGTCTGGCCGATTTCCGCCCCGGCGCCACATGAAAAACGCTATCACTATATGCAGCGGTTTTGGCGCAAAATCCCTCAATATGGACAAATTGCTATTTTTGATCGTTCATGGTACGGGCGCGTGCTTGTCGAACGCGTGGAACAGCTGGCGAAACCGGATGAATGGAGCCGCGCCTATGAAGAGATCAATGAATTTGAACGCATGCTGACTTGCGACCGCTATTTGATTCATAAATTCTGGCTGCACTGCACAAAAGATGAGCAGTACAAACGCTTCAAAAAGCGTGCGTCCGATCCACTGAAAAAATGGAAAATAACCGATGAGGACTGGCGGAATCGTGCAAAGTGGGATGAGTATGCGGTTGCGGCAGAAGACATGTTTGCAAAAACCGATACGGTTGAGGCTCCGTGGACTATTGTGCCGGCAAATAATAAATGGTTTGCACGCATTGCGATCTTGAAAGAGATGACGAAATCAATTAAGGAGCATCTAAAAGCAAACGGTGTGAGCCAAGATGAGATTCCCGTTCCATTAAAAAGAGAAAGCTAAAAATTCACAAGTCGCTTTTTATTGAGAATATGCCCTTTTGATACCGAGTTCATCTTCTTTACGCTATACTTTTACATGAAGGATATTTTTTTCATGAAGGATATTTCGGTGAACCGCGCGTTTCCCTAGGATAGCGGGCAGGAGGGAATGACTTGGACATCTCACAAAAACACGCAATGATCGACATTGGATCAAATTCAATAAGGCTTGTGATTGTCGGTATTGATCGAGATTTCTTTTCCAAAGAAATGATGAATTTTAAAGCAGTCGCCCGATTAAGCAACTACATAGATGAACAAGAGCGATTAAGTGAACAAGGCATCTCTGTACTTCTTTCCGTTCTGAGACGGTTTCAGTTTATTATTGAACGAGAAAGCGACGTGCAGCTTGTCGATGCGTTTGCTACAGCAGCGATGCGAAAGGCCAAGAACCGGGAGGCTGTATTTCAACAAGTACGGGAGGAAACCGGACTTTCGATACGGCTATTGCCCGGTCTACAAGAAGCGTTCTATGGCTATTTGGCAGTGATTAACTCAACGTATGTTGAGGATGGGATCACCATTGACATCGGCGGAGGAAGTACCGAAGTAACGATGTTTCGAAACCGCCGTCTGATTCATTCGCATTCGTTTGCGTTTGGCGCGGTAACCTTGTATCAGAGCTTCTATAAAAATGGCGCTGCTGATGCAGGTGATCGGTTGGAGACTTACATCAAAAATAATTTTTCCGAAGTGGACTGGCTGAGCGGCAACCGACTTCCGATTATCGGTATTGGCGGGACGGCGAGAAATCTGGCGCGTATCGATCAGATTCGCGAGCATTATCCGATGGTCGGATTACATCAGTATACGATGCCACGAGAGCGGCTGAATCGATTGACAAACGTGTTGGCGAAAATGAGTATTGAAGAGCGGGAAACGATGGATGGGCTGTCAAAAGACCGCTCTGATATAATCCTGCCTGCAGCAGCCGTCATTAATACACTGGTGAAAATGAATGAGGGCGAATCATTCATGCTCAGCAGTGAAGGGCTGCGCGAAGGTGTTTTCTACGAATGGGTACTTAAGCAGCGCAGACAGGTGCGCATTCCGTATGTACTCAATGAAAGTTTGCGACAGCTCCGGCGCGATTTCAATTTAGACAGTGCCCACACGGCCTATGTAAAGAAATTAGCCTTCCAGATTTTAATGGGCATCATGGATTTTATTAAGGGAACGACGGCTTCAGAGGAACGAATTGCCTGGGTGCTCTCCCATAGCGCGGATTTAGCCTATTTAGGCGAATTCATAAATAATGAATCAAGCAGTGCACAAACCTTTTATTTACTCACGAACATGAATATTAACGGGATCAGTCATCACAACCGTTTGGCGGTTGCTCTGGTCGCTTCGTTTAAAAATCGGTCCCGCCTCGCCGATTATGCCAAACCCTTTCAGAAGCTGGTCACGAAAGATGAGTTGAAGTTGTATGAGCTACTTGGCGCTGTGCTGCGGCTGGCCCACGACTTTGACCGCACGAAACTGCATGTGGTTGATCGGCTTTCGGTAAAGATGACAAAGAAGAAGCTGCGTATTATTGCTTACTACCATGGCGACGCTTATTTTGAAGCGCAAGCGGCTCAGCGGCACAAAAAGCATCTGGAACGTGCACTCAAAGCATCGCTTGCAATTAATTTCGTGGAAGGCGCAGAATAAGTCTTGTCAACCGTTACAATTAGGTAGAAAATAATAATAAATAGTAAAAGTCTGGAAGGGGTTATCTATGTCTATTTTAGTATTAGGCGGTGCGGGTTACATTGGCTCACACGCCGTTTACCAGCTGATCGATGCCGGAGAAGACGTCGTTGTCGTTGATAACTTGCAAACGGGTCACAAGGAAGCCTTACACCCGAAAGCAAAATTTTATCAAGGCGATATTCGTGATAAAGCATGCTTAGATTCTGTTTTTAAAAAGGAAACCATTAAAGGCGTCATTCATTTCGCCGCAAATTCACTGGTTGGCGAATCCGTAGAAAAGCCATTGAAGTATTTCAATAATAATGTCTACGGGATGCAGGTACTGCTTGAAACGATGCACGAAAACAATGTGAATCATATTGTTTTCTCATCGACCGCTGCTACATACGGAGAACCGGAAGTTGTGCCGATCACAGAAGAAATGCCGACGAAACCGACAAATCCATACGGTGAATCGAAACTGACGATGGAAAAAATGATGAAATGGTGCGACCGTGCTTATGGCATGCGCTTTGTTGCACTGCGTTATTTTAACGTCGCCGGCGCAAGCAAATCGGGCAAAATCGGCGAGGATCACCATCCGGAAACGCACCTGATTCCAATTGTGCTGCAAGTTGCAGCCGGAGAGCGCGACCATATTTCAATTTTCGGCGACGACTATGCGACCAAAGACGGGACCTGCGTTCGCGACTACGTGCACATTGAAGACCTGATTGCCGCCCACCGTCTCGCTCTGCGCTACCTATTTGATGGCGGCAAGAGCGACGTATTTAATCTCGGATCCAGCGAAGGCTTCTCGGTTAAAGAAATCATTGATGCTGCTCGAAAAGTAACCGGTAAAACAATTCCTGCTGAATTGGCACCGCGTCGCGCCGGGGATCCGAGCACCTTAATCGCTTCACCGAAAAAGGCAAAAAGCGTGCTTGGCTGGAAGCCGCAGCATACCAATATACCGGAAATTCTGGCCGATGCATGGGCTTGGCACAGCAGCCATCCACAAGGCTATGCAAGCAATGTATCTTTGGAAAAATAAGGTTCCGTTCGTTGTGGCGAGATGGTCAAGAATACTTTGACAGGGAGCGCATTTCGCGGTACAATCAAACCACTAACCAATTAAATACTTCTTATCCAGAGCGGCGGAGGGACTGGCCCGATGAAACCCGGCAACCAAATGGAGACATTTAGGTGCCAATTCCTGCAGAATCCAAATGGATTTTGAGAGATAAGAGAAGATACGGATGACACAGGCTTCTCTCTTATCGGGGGAAGCCTTTATTTTTTCCGAGATCTCATAGAATGGAAGCTGGGAAGGAATGTTACGGTTAGAATTCATACTATTCTTATATAGAAACAGGAGGAAGACATCTTGAAACGAATCACTTCAGCGATTTCAGCACTATTGGCCCTTTCTTTAATTTTTGTACTCGCCGCGTGCGGCAGCAGCTCCTCAAATGGATTAAGTGAGAAAGAAATAACGGTTGGTGTGACCGGCGGACCCCATCAGGAAGTGATGGAACAAGTGGCTAAACTTGCTAAGAAAGACGGATTGACGATTCATTTAAAAGTATTCAATGACTACAATCAGCCTAATATCGCACTGAATGATAAAAATTTGGATGCAAACAGCTATCAAACCATGCCATTTTTGAAGAATCAGATCGAAAATAAAGGCTATAAGATCACCGATGTTTTCAAAACGGTTGCCTTCCCGATGGGGATCTATTCCAAGAAAATCAAAAACCTTGATGAACTGAAAAAAGGCGACAAGATTGCCGTTCCAAACGACCCGGCAAATGAACTGCGCGGACTGCAGCTGTTTGAAAAAGCCGGTGTGATCAAGCTGAAAAAAGGTTCCAATGTGACATCGACAAAACGCGATGTGATTAGCAACCCGAAAAAACTACAGATCATCGAAATGGACGCAGCACAGCTTCCGGCGCAGCTAAACGAAGTCGCTGCATCAGCGATTAATACAAACTTTGCCATGGGTGCCGGTTTAACCGTTCTGAACGATTCAATTTTCCATGAACCGCTCAAAAACAATCCATACCCTAACTATTTCGTTGTTCGTACCGATAATAAGAATGACAAAGTTGTCAAACAACTGAAAAAATATTACCAATCAAAAGAAGTTAAGGACTTCATTGAGAAGAAATTTGGAGGCTCTGTAGTTCCTGCTTGGTAAGGAGGAAACCTTTTTGATTAAGCTAGAGCATATTTCGAAGACTTTTCGTGTCGGTAAAAATAAAATAGAAGCCTTGAAGGATGTATCCCTTGAGGTGAATAAAGGTGAAATTTTCGGAGTCATTGGTTTCAGCGGTGCGGGAAAAAGTACACTGATTCGATGCATTAATCTGCTTGAACGTCCGACCAACGGCAAGGTGTTCGTTGAAGACCGCAATGTGCTGACTTTGAATAAAAAAGATTTGCGGAAGCTGAGACGGAAAATTGGCATGATTTTTCAAGGCTATAATTTGCTGGAGACGGCAACGGTTTATGAAAATATCGCAACACCGCTGCGTCTGGAAGGCGTGCCAAAAGATGAAATCAAGCAGCGCGCAGAGAAGTACCTGGATATTGTCGGGTTGACGGATCGCCGCAATGCCTTTCCAAGCCAATTGTCCGGTGGGCAGAAACAGCGCGTGGCAATCGCTCGGGCGCTCGCTCATGAACCTGAAATTTTGCTGAGTGATGAAGCAACCAGCGCGCTCGATCCGAACACAACGGATGCCATTTTGGAACTGCTGCTTCGGGTCAATAAAGAGTTGGGGATTACAATCTTTTTGATCACACACGAATTGAATGTCATTCAGCGTATTTGTGACCGTGTCGCAGTCATGGAAAACGGCAAGGTCGTTGAACAAGGGTCGGTTGTTGATGTGTTCACACGCCCGCAGCAGGCAATGACGAAGCGGTTTATCAGTAATGAAGCCAAGTTTGCGATCCCCGCGCAGCTTAGAGGCGAACTGCTAAAAACCGGAAAGTTAGTCAAATTAACCTTTCTTGGCGAATCCTCCAAAGATCCGGTGCTTGCTACATTGGCCAAACAATTTGACGTGCTGCCGAGCATCATTGCCGGAGGGATTGATCAGCTGAAAGATCAATCGGTTGGTAATCTGCTTGTCCATATCAAAGGAGATCAAAGCAAGGTTGAGACTGCCGTGAAATTTTTACATGAACAGGATGTTCTTGTGGAAGAGGTGAATGCGTGATGGCTGGTTTTTTAAATGAATGGGGCGGCTCCATTTGGGATGCCTTTATTCAGACAACGCAAATGACCTTGATTTCGCTTGCGTTTTCCATCCTTATTGGTCTTCCGTTAGGAGTTCTGCTGGTCTTAACACGTAGAAACGGGCAGTGGGACAATCCTATAGCCTTTACGATTGTGAATTCCTTGATCAACGTGATCCGTTCGATCCCATTTATTATCTTGCTGTTCTTCCTGCTTCCGTTCACAAAATCGGTAGTTGGAACAACGATTGGTGTGAAAGGGGTAATTGTTCCGCTGGTCGTTGCTTGCGCACCTTATATTGCCCGTTTGCTTGAAACGGCAATGCTCGAAGTGAGCAAAGGCGTCATCGAAGCGTATCAATCGATGGGGATTTCAACCCCGAAAATTATTTGGCACGTCATCATTCGCGAAGCACGTTCGTCGATTATTCTTGGCCTGACGATTGCGATCATTGGTTTGATTGGTGAAACCGCTATGGCTGGATTTGTCGGTGCCGGAGGACTAGGCGACTTGGCTTATCAATTTGGTTATGTGCGGTTCCAGCCGGATGTGATGTACGCGGTCATTATTATTTTGATCATTATTGTTCAAATCGTTCAATCGGTCGGCAACCTGATTGCCCGTCGATTGAAGAAAAATTAATAATCCATGAAAGACAAGCAGTGCAAGCTTCGCGTAAAAACACGAGGCTTGACGCTGCTTTTTTCTTTGTTTAAAATGTTAAGTGTATTTAACATTACGTTTCATAAACGATCTGGAGCGGTAAAATTGACTGTTCAACTTCAAAATCGGGTTAAAGAACTTCGTGCACGTTACGGTTTGACGCAAGAACAATTGGGCGCGCAGGTCGGTGTCACGCGGCAGACGATCGCTGCGATAGAGAGAGGCAACTATGTTCCGTCTCTCTTGCTCGGCCTGCAAATTTGCGAGGCGCTTCATTTGCCGGCGGAGAAGGTTTTTCAATTAGAAAAAGGAGTGGCTGAACAATGAAGCGGCTTTGGTTTTCGTTTGCAATGTCTTTAAGTACACTTTGCGCTTTTGGCATGGCTATGATTCCGCTGGTCGAACTGACGCGCGGGCTCGCCTTACTGATCAATGAAAACAGGAGTGCCTACAGCGTTACCCTGCACCTTGCTTGGTTTGTCCCCATACTCCTTTTAGGAATCGTTGAAGCGATTGATCATTTATGGAATCGGAGGAAAAAGCGTTTGCCGTTCTGGATCTATCCACTGATTACCCCGGCCAAGGATGAAAGGGAGCGCTCGATTACCGCTTCTGCATCGCATGCTTCCTTTATCGCGCTATGGGTGGGGGCGCCGATTTGTGCAGGATTGTTATGTTTCTATCCGCTAGTGATTCATGTGCTTCCGGTCTATCCCATTCTTGTTGCTTTGTTGCTTCCTCTGGTTCAAGTCATTGTGTACTATTTAACTATCCGAAAGATCTACTTGTGAGCCTATGGGAATGGAGGCGAAGCGATGAAGCGATATAAGCTGGATTGGCTGATTACTACTGGACTTCAATGGATTTTGAATCTGGTCTTAATTGCTTTAGCGGTTGTGCTCAGTGTTGCACTGATCAAAGAGACGTATTCGTTTTTCACCTATCTATTCTTGAACGAAAATGCTTCCTATTACCATTTGCTTGAAGGCATACTTGTCTTCTTTCTTTACTTCGAATTTATTGCGCTGATTATCAAATACTTTCAAGCGCATTACCATTTTCCGCTTCGTTACTTTGTCTATATCGGCGTGACTGCGATTGTACGACTAATTATCGTTAGCCATGATGACCCGCATTCGGTATTGCTGTATTCCATCGCTATTCTCGTTCTTGTTGCAGCACTGTACATTGCCAATACCAAGCTGTTGAAACGAGAATGAAAAAAAGCCGTCCCATCAGCACTTGCTTTGCTGATGAGACGGCTTTTTTAACAGAGAAGCTAATATAAAGTGCGTGGTAAACGCTTACAAAATTATTTGTAAACTTTCGCAATCGCGTCTGCGGTGACGAGGGCATTGAATACATCATCAGGAGTGACGTGGAAGGGCATATTGACCATTGTATCGTTTTCAGCGCATGAACGTTCGGCAACGTTTCGCCATTCTTCTTGCTTAAACGCCTTAACACCCAGATCTTCGAGTGTGAGCGGAAGTCCCACGGCTTTCATGAGTCGAATCACGTCGACTAATTCATCATGCGGCGCGTTTTCGAGAACAAGCTGGGCAAGCAAACCGAACGCGACTTTCTCACCGTGTTGCACGCGATGAAGTGCCGGTACGGCGGTCATCCCGTTATGAATGGCGTGGGCTGCGGCTAGACCACCGGATTCAGCACCGACACCGCTCAGGTAAATGGTTGCTTCGATCACTGCTTCGACGGCTTGTGTTGACAGTTTGTTTTCAACAGCGTGAACCGCGGCAACTGCGTTTTGCTGGATGGTTTCGTAGCATTGTTTGGCAAGCCCGACACCAATAAGCGAGGGACGAAGGTTGACTAAGTTCAAGCCGTAGCCGCGGTAGCAGGCGCGTGCCTCAAAATAGGTGGTTAAGCCATCGCCGATTCCAGCCACAAAGAAACGCTTTGGTGCCGCAGCCAGAATCTCCGTATCGGCAATGACCATGTCCGGATTGCCAGGCAGGAACAAATAGTGGTCAAAGGCCCCTTGATCATTATAAATAACAGCGATTGAGGTACATGGTGCGTCCGTTGAGGCAATCGTCGGATAGAGCACAACGGGAAGTTTTTCATAATAGGCAGCTGCCTTTGCAGTATCCAGCGTTTTTCCACCACCAATACCGACAATAACATTGGCCCCTGCTGAACGAGCCAGTTTTCGATTGCGGTCAATCTCAGTTTGCGTACATTCGTAATTGAACTTCTCAAAAGACGCGGTTAAACCGGATGCGCGAAAGGACGCGCCGCCGACATTGGCCGCACGATCAACGATGAATTCATCGCAAATGAAGTATGCATTGTCGCCGAAAGGGCGGATATAGCTGCTAATATCCGCAAGAATTCCTTTCCCAACGATAAACTTTTTAGGAGAAGTCACAGACCTAGCGAGTTTTTTACCCTTGCTCAGTAGTGGGGTATCTACCATAATCAATCACTCCTTATTTGAATTACAAAAATAATTATAAAACTTTAGACCGAAATAGCTAGTGAAAACGCTTATATTTATGAATAAAATGTGAACATTTATGAATTCACCAAGAAAAAGGTAAACCTGTAGTAAATAATCTATTGACAAAAATAAAATTGATGATCTTTCATGAGGACATATGCATTTTTCAGTATTGAAATTCTTAAGTCGTTCATGTATGGTTTTGTTGAGAGACTATGCACGGACGATCTGTGAGTAGCCAATACACGTAACTAAGGGGTAGAAAAAATGGGAAAAGTGCTTGTTTTCGGTCATAAGAGTCCGGATACCGATGCGATTTGCTCAGCAATCGCGTTTGCTGATTTGAAAAAGCAGCTTGGCGAAGATGTCGAAGCCGTTCGCCTTGGCGATTTGAACGGTGAGACAGAATACGTTGTAAATCATTTTGGGGTTGCGGTTCCGCGCCTTATAAAGACCGTGGCGAATGAAGTGCCTGCTGTTTATCTGGTCGATCATAACGAACGTGCCCAAAGTGCAGACGATATTGAAGATGTCGAGGTACTCTCCGTTGTCGATCACCACAGAATTGCTAATTTCGAAACGAAAGCGCCGTTGTTCTATCGCGCAGAACCGGTTGGATGCACTGCAACGATCATTAATAAACTGTACAAGGAAGCAGGCGCCACGCTTTCTAAAACGATTGCCGGACTGATGCTGTCCTCAATCATTTCCGATACGCTGCTGTTCAAATCGCCGACCTGCACCGATGAAGATGTGAAAGCAGCGAAAGAACTGGAAGCCATTTCCGGAGTCGATGTGCAAACGTACGGTTTGGACATGCTTAAAGCGGGGACAAACATTGCCGATAAGTCAGCAGAAGAATTGATTACGCTTGATATGAAACCATTCGAAATGGGTAAGTATGCTGTAGAAATTGCTCAAGTGAATGTTGTTGATACCGACGATGCGCTGTCCCGTCAGGCGGAACTTGAGTCTGCGATCAGTAAAGAAATCGAAGCGAAGAATCTGGATCTGTTCGTTCTGGCTGTAACGAACATTTTGACCAGCGATTCCCAAGCGCTGATTCTTGGAAAAGCAGCGGCAGCAGCTGAATCAGCATTCAAAGTTACACTGGACAACCATGTTGCAACCCTAAAAGGTGTAGTTTCGCGTAAGAAACAAATTGTTCCAGTATTGACCGAATCATTAGCAGATTAAGATGCACAAACCTTAAAAACAGGGGGAGCGATCCCTCTGTTTTTTTGCAAGAAAAGAAACATCCATGACCCGTTTGAGAGGCGCGGGACACCGCGTCCTGCAGAAGTAAATAGGGGGAAAAATTCCTCTTAATTCGAAAATAAGATAAAAAACAGCTTAAATAAATGGAGAGCTTCCGCTTATCAACTTGAAAAACGTGAAAATGAAGAATTTTGCTTTGCATAATCGGAAAATTTCCCCTTATGTGACCCTGAATTGAGCTCTACTCTGCATTTAACCGAAAAATCTCCGCTTATTTCACTCGTTACTTCATTAAGGACCAGAATGCTTAATGAAAAAGAAGTGGGATGGATCGAGATTGTTTTTTTAATTCATTCAAGAATGTCCAAGAACCCCTCATTAAGATGCGGGATGCCTACGGGAGTGCAGGCCAAAGGAGACCACGCAGATCAATTGCGTATCCGAGGAGGCTCGCGGTGCGCCCGCGGCAAGTGAGCAGCTGGAGCGGCGATTCAGCACCGAAAAGACACGAGTCCATCACACATGACTGGAGAGTAACGACCGGGCGTATTTTGCCCGGCCTTACTGGTACGACGATAAGCGTCATTTTATCAATCGGCTCTGTTGATCACAAGCCAGCAAGACCCCACAAACGCTTGTTGAGCCGCGATTGTGCGAGCGGATGATGAATCACGTATAATTGGTAAAGAAGATTTTCATGCAAAGGAGAATTTATTTTCATGGATAATCCAGTCATCAGAACATTATTGAATCATCGCTCGATCCGCAAGTTTACCGATCAGAAGTTGTCTGAGGACCAGATCGAATTGCTAGTGAAATGTGCACAAGCGGCATCAACATCAAGCTATACCCAATCTTTTTCGATTATCGGAATTGATGATCCATCACTAAAAAAGGAGCTGCGCAGCATTAGCGGCGATCAGCCTTATGTTGAAGCGAACGGCGGCTTCTTTGTCTTTGTCGCTGATCAGTACCGCAACAAAAAAATCGGTGAGCGCAGCGGCATCGATACCCGAGTATTGGATACAACACAACGGCTTACTGTTGCGCTTGGCGACGCGGCTTTTGCAGCTCAGAACATGGCTGTTGCTGCCGAATCGATGGGACTTGGAATCTGCTATATCGGCAGTATTCAACGTGACATTGAGCGCACAGCGGCATTGCTCAAGCTTCCGGACTATACGTTTCCGCTGTTCGGCCTTGCTGTGGGCTACCCGGATCAAGAGCCGGAAAAGAAACCGCGCCTTCCCCTGAAAAACATTTATCATCGCAACACTTATGCTGCTCAATTGGACGATGCAGCGCTTGAACGTTATGATCAGCAGGTTGCAGACTATTATCATTCACGCACCGGCGGACGTCGGGAGGAAACGTGGACCGAGCAGATTGCAAACGGCCTGAGCACGCCGCCGCGTCTCGCATTGAAGCCTTTTCTGGAAAAGCAGCATCTTGGCAGGCGCTAAGGAATGAATGATCCTGAATGGCTGCGTGCGGCGTTTAAAATTGTTGCTTTTTCATTCATTCAGTTTATTTCTTTAATCGGCGGGTTGGTGATTGGCGGACTTCTTCTTGGTTACTTGGAGCGACAGGCAAACCGTCGGATGATCCATGCATTTGGTTTGAAAAGTATTTATTGGACAGCCTGGCTGGGAACGCCGGTTCATGAGCTCAGTCATGTGTTAATAGGTCTGATGTTCCATCACCGGGTGACTGAGGTCAAACTGTTGCAGGCTGTTGATGCGGATGGAACAATGGGTTATGTACGCCATGCTTATCGTCCGTCGAGTCTCTATCAGCGTATTGGCAATTTTTTTATCGGCGTCGCCCCTCTGATCGGTGGCAGTTTGCTGATTGCCTGCACTGCAGCGTGGCTGGTGCCTAACGGTTCTCTTTTTCAGCTTGAACAGTCGCACATGTTTCGTCTGTTTTCTTTTTTTGATTTGCCGACATGGGTGAGCCTCGGGCAAGCGATTGCCGAAAACTTCCGTAATCTTTTTTCAGCCGCGAATTTCAGTCAGCCGAGCTATTGGTTGTTTATTTACGTTGCGCTTTGCATCGCTTCACGCATGTCGCTTAGTACGGAAGATATCCGCGGTGCCGGCAGCGGTGCCGGCGCTTTGTTTTGTTTGCTGCTTGTCGCCAATGGATTGAGCATGCTGCTTGATCCGGCGCTTCATACCCAAATCATGTACTGGATCGGACGATTTAATTTTTTATTCATGGTGATGTTAAGCCTGTCGCTTTTTTTCTCGCTGCTTGTGCTGCTGATCAGTTATCTGCTTTTTCAAGTGAAGCGGTATGTGGGGCATTAAGCAGGATTTCTTGCACTAAATGGCGAATGATTTGTTGAGATAAGGAGGATGGCTGTGAACGAACGAGGCTACATTGGAACGTATACCAAAGGAAAAAGTGAAGGGATTTATTCTTTTATTCTGGACACAGAACGGAAGGTGCTGACCGATCTGCGCTGTGCAGCGAAGCTCGACAACCCCACCTACGTCGCAATCGACAAGAAGAATGCAAAACTGTACTCGGTTGTCAAAGATGGAGCGCGGGGCGGTGTCGCAGCCTATGCGATTGATGAAGCCGGCGCGTTGCAGCTGCTGGGAGAGAGTGTGCGCGAAGGCTCTTCTCCGTGCTATGTCAGCGTTAATCAAGAAGGCGGGCGTATCTTGGACGGGAACTATCATGAGGGAACGGCAAGCAGCTATGTGCCGGATTCGGCGCTTGGTCTTCGCCATCAAGCAGGCGTGCAGCATGAGGGTTCAAGCGCGCATCGTGAGCGGCAGGAAGGTCCGCATGTCCATTTTGCCGACTTTACACCGGATGGGCGTTTTGCGGTTACCGTTGATTTAGGGACAGATACCCTAATTACATACCGCGTGATGGAGCGTGAATGGCAAGAAAACAGCACGCTCGTATTCAAACCAGGGACGGGTCCGCGCCACTTGATTTTTCATCCTAAGGCACCTTATGCCTATGTGATGACTGAATTAAGCAATGAAGTGATTGCGCTTCATTTTGATTTGCAAAGCGGTACGTTCACCGCCATTCAAACGGTGAACGCACTTCCTGCCGATTTTAACGGGCACAGTCAGGGAGCGGCAATCAAAATCAGTGCCGATGGACGTTTTGTCTATGTATCGAACCGCGGGCACAACAGTATTGCGACTTTTCAAGTGGATGAAGGAAGCGGTAGGCTCGCACTGATCGAGCATACCGATACCTTAGGGGATTGGCCACGGGACATTGAGATTGATCCTAGCGGTTGTTTTCTTATTGCTGCCAATCAAAATTCAGGAGATGTCGTCTTATTTGAACGTGATCCGGTGAACGGAACATTGACCGATCTAAATGCAAAACTGTATGTGCCCGATGCGGTCTGCGTCAAATTCTTCGGCGGCAGATAAGAAGCAATGCAGATGACTTATTGCAGTGCCTTAAGTTCCTCGTTAACACGGTGTTCAATTTTTTCAAGACAGGCGTCAATCGTATTGGCGAAGACGCGGCGTCCGTTCACAATTGCGAACGGTTTCAGACTGCACATGCCGCATACATTAAGACAATCATAGTTCATCACCGCGACTTCCGGGTGACGGGCTATTTTTTCTAAGTGCTGGACGGTCAGTGAACCGTAATCGCATACTTCAATGGTAACCAGACCAAGACCTTCATTCATGGGTGAACCTCCTACTGGACATTGGTGCGTATTGTGGTGCCGTTTTGGAACAGCCCTTTTCTAGTGTAGTAATGAAGGGCGGCAAAAATCAAGACAAGTGCAGTATTTAAAATCCCGAAGCGGCTGCTTCGGGATTTTTTTTCTACCTGTGTTATTTTGCATTTAATGTTTTTTCATAGACATCGGCCGCGAAATCCCAGTTGATCACATTGAAAAAGTTTTTCACGTATTCCGGACGTCTGTTCTGATACTTCAGGTAATAGGCATGTTCCCAAACGTCAAGGCCAACAAGCGGGGTATAGCCATCCATAAACGGACTGTCCTGATTTGGGGTGTTGGTTACTTTCAGAACGTTTTGCTTCGTGACGGTCAGCCAGGCCCAGCCGGAGCCGAATTGACCGGTTGCCGCTGCGGTAAAAGCTTCTTTGAACTTCTCATAACCACCGAGTTGGTGCTCAATCGCTTCAGCCAGCGCTCCGGTCGGCTGCTTGGATCCACCGGGTATAAGCACTTTCCAAAAAAAACAATGGTTGTAGTGACCGCCGCCATTATTTCGGATAGCTGTTCGAATGTCTTCCGGTACTTTTTCCAAGTGGGCAATGAGATCCGTCAGTGAATGATCCTTAAATTCCGGATGTTTCTCAAGCGCTGCATTCAAGTTCGACACGTAGGTTTGATGGTGCTTATCGTGATGGATGAGCATCGTTTCTTTGTCAATGTAAGGCTCAAGGGCATCAGGAGCAAATTCGAGTGCGGGCAGTTCAAATTGACTCATTGAGATCCTCCTTAGTTACCAAATCGTATGCCAACCCCAATTTTAGTAAATCAGTTCTTGGCATTCTAAGCAACTAGTTTGGCTTGAGGTCTGTACTTTTATACACTGCCGGTGGCGTAATGCGAACCGTGGTTTGCTCAGATACGGATGCCGGCGCGTTTTACGAGACGTTCGATCGCTGTCTCGGCTTCTTTTAACACGAATGCTTGATCGATCGTCTTCATCTGCCGATTCTCCATCACAATCCGTCCATCAATAAGTGTCGTTTCTACATCGGAGCTCTTTGCTGAGTAGACGATACGAGAGATTGGGTCGGTGCCAAACATCGGTCTGCTGTGAAAGGTATTCAGATTCAAGATAGCAAGATCGGCTTTCTTACCTGCCTCAAGGCTGCCGATTTCCTGGTCCATGCCAACTGCTTTCGCCCCATCGATGGTTGCCATTCGGAAGATATGATGCGCGTTCATCGAAGTCGGACCATTGGCCGGTTTATGAATTAAGGCAGCCAGCCGCATTTCCTGAAACATATCCAAATTGTTGTTGCACGGCGCGCCATCGGCACCAAGACCAAGATTAATGCCCATCTCGGCCATTTGCGGTACATGGGCGATCCCGGAAGCAAGTTTCAGGTTGGATCCGGGGCAGTGACTGACATGAATGCCGCGTTTGCGAATAATTTCTCTTTCTTCGTCGCTCAGCCAAATGCAGTGTGCGAGAATCAGCCTTTTGCCGGCGAGCCCAATATGGTCGAGATACACAATGTTGCGCATACCTGTATCTTTTTCGACGATCGCGATTTCGCCTCGATTTTCGGAGGCATGGGTGTGAACGAATACTTTATAGTGTTCGGCGAGATCACGGACTTGAGTCAGCAGAGATTCGCTGCAGGAAATGACAAAGCGCGGCGCAAATGCGTACCGGATTCGTCCGTGATCATGCCCGTTCCACTTTTCAAGGAGATCGACACTTTCACGGACCGAATCCTCGGTCTTTTCTTGAAGTCCGCTTGGCACATCCGCTCCTTTATCCATCATCACTTTTCCTGACAAAGCGCGTATGCCGCTTTTTGCAATCGCTTGGAAGGCCTCATTGGTGTAGTGAACGGTTTCCATATCCACAATGGTGGTCGATCCTCCGGCGATCAATTCGCCGATTCCAAGCATTGCCGACAGATAGATCGATTCTTTGTCGTGTGCTGCTTCAAGCGGCCAGATGCGTTCCCTGAGCCAATCCATGAGTTCTAGGTCGTCCGCTTTGCCGCGAAATAGCGTTTGGCAGAGATGAATGTGGGTTTGAATAAATCCGGGAATTACCGTACGTCCTGTTCCATCAATGACGTAATCGTCGGGTTTAGGCGCAACCGCGGCACCGACCGATTGGATACGGCTTCCCTCAATGACTAAGTCCCCGTGAAGGATTGCTTCTTCCTGATTCATGGTTATGAGCTGAGCATTTTTAATAATCGTCCGGTTCAGCTTAATCATCTCCAATCGTAAAATAATGAATAAAAAAAAGGCTACGAAAAATATGCACGCATATTTTTCGTAGCCGGGAATTTACGGTTCCCAGGTAGAAACCCCTAAACCGTATTATTAAGGATATACGAAAACAGAAAGGATGAAGTTTACGTACTTAATCATAATTGAATGGGGAGAGATCGTCAAATATTATGTCATGATTTCTGACAAACAATATCTTGCGGAAGGGAAATCTGACAATTTAAAAAACAAGGATAAGGGCCAGTGTGCAGATGCAATGACGCTTACGGCGCATCAGTGATTCGTATATGGAATGCGGATTTGTCACACTTTTTCGAAACGATAGGTTTATCAAATACATGACATAGCGATTTGCAAATAACATGATTCTGAATTTTATACTATAATCGGAGTATAGCCTAAATTGTGTTAGGTTTTATACCATGAACAGTATGATTTTAAATCGGATAGGAGGACTTGGCATGACCACCTTGCATAAATTTCTTGATGAAAATATGGTGAAGCGTTCCTTTGAAGAAGCGTCTTTGCTTGAAAAATACTGGAACTGCGATTGGGGCAATCCCAATGCATATGGGAAGGTGCGTAAGGTTTTTGTCCACCGCCCGGGCAATGAAATTCATGAATTGAATAAAGCGCGCTTCGAGCCGGAGGCAGGGGCACGGATTCTTCGCGATGACAAGGGGAATATTCTCAGCTATTGCTTAAGCGAAGATCCGCTTGATCTGGCGAAAATGCAGGAACAGCATGACCGGATGACTGGAGTGTTGAAAAATGAAGGTGTTGATGTGATTCCGCTTATCGAAGACGATGAATTGCTGACCAATAATTTGTTTGCCCGTGATGTGGGGATGGTCATTCCGGGCGGTTTGATTTTGGCCCGCTTTGCTTTGAAATTCAGGTATGGCGAAACGCGGCGCACCCTCAAAACAGCGGCTCAGATCGGCATGCCGGTATTGGCATCCATTCAAGGACAAGGATTTGTTGAGGGCGGGAGCTTTATGGTATTTGACCGCAAAACGGCAATTGTCGGCCGATCGATCCGTGTGAATCAGTCCGGCATCGATCAATTGCGCGCCATTCTGTCCTGGCAGGGCATGGAACTGATCGTCGTTGATCTGCCGTCAAGTATGATTCATCTTGATGAAGTGTTCAATATGGTCGACAAGGACAAAGCGCTGGTTGACCCAACCAATTTGCCGCACTGGTTTCTTCAGGAACTGCAGCAGCGCGGTGTTAAGCTCATCTATACGGACCCGTTTGATCCGCCGATGACCACGAATTTGCTTTGCCTAGAACCGGGGAAAGTCTTGTTCACATCTCTTGGCGTGCGGACGATTGAAGCACTCGAGAAAGCGGGTGTTACGGTCATTGCAATCCCGGTCGATGAGTTGAATAAAATGGGCGGCGGCATCCATTGCTCCTCGCTCGTCCTGCAGCGTGATCCTGTTGACTAAATGATCCATCGGAAGGGAGAAAAGAATTATGTACGAAAAAGTCAAAGATCTGCCAATTGAGCAGCAAATTGAGCAATTTGCAAGAGATTTGGTCGGTATTAAGAGCGTAAACGGCACAGATGGCGAAGTAACGATGGCCGATGAGTTAGAGGCGATTCTCCGTTCGTTTCCTTATTTCAAAGAACATCCTGATCAGGTTTGGACTCAGAAACTGGAAGGCGATACGCTTGGCAGAAAAAATGTTTTTGCTCTTCTCGAAAGTATGTTTGAAAATAAGCAGACCATCATATATCATGGTCATATGGATACGGTAGGTACCGACGACTTTAATTCGATCGAAGCGCATGCGCTGGATCCTGATTATCTTCAACACTATTTCTCGAAATACACGAAAGATCCCGATGTGCAAAAGGATGCGGCATCTGGAGACTGGCTGTTTGGGCGCGGCATGCTGGATATGAAAAGCGGCGATGCCGTCCATCTCGGCAACCTGCTCTACTATGCGCAGCATCGTGAGCAGCTAAAGGGAAACTTGCTTGTCATGTTTAATCCGGTTGAAGAAAATGATCATGAAGGGGTCATGGAAGCTGTATCTGAATTGATCCGCTTACGGGATGAAAAGAATCTTCACTATAAATTAGCAATTAATGGGGACTTCGTCAGTCCGCTCTATAAAGGCGATACGCAGCGATACATTTATACAGGGTCAGCGGGAAAACTGCTCGGATGTTTTTATATTCGCGGCAGAGAAACGCATGTCGGCGAAACACTTTCCGGCATCGATCCGACGCTGATTGCCAGTAAAATTAATGAAGCGCTCAATAACAACATGGATGGTGCGGAACAAATTGCAAATGAAGTGATTCTGCCGCCATCGTGTCTCTTTCAGCGCGACAAAAAGGCATTTTATAATGTGCAAACCGCAGGTACGACCTTTATGTACTTCAACTATTTTCTCTATGAGCGTACACCGAATGCAGTGATGGAACAGTTAAAGCATGTTGCTGCCGATGCCTGCGCTGATTTAGCCGCGTTTCTTAAGCAGCAGTATAGCGTATTCTCAGCCAACTGCGGACTTCAAGGGCAAGCACCGCATTGGGACGTTGATGTGCTCAGCTATGAGGAATTCGTCGAAGAACTGAATCAGAAAGGCGTTCCTGTTGAGAAAATCATGGATCAGGTCATTCAGGGCAACCCTAATGAAGACTTTCGTCAAGTCAGCTGCAAGGTCATTGAAGCCCTTGAGGCAAGCGCCGGCGATAAGCGTCCGAAAGTGATTGTTTTCTTTGCACCGCCTTATTGTCCGCATAATTACCTGCGCGATAACGTACCTGAAGAAAAACGCTGCGATCAAATCCTTGACGATGTGCTTCGTCACGCGGAACAAGAAACAGGCGAACACTTTGCGAAGAAACGCTTTTTTCCGTATCTTGCCGACAGCAGTTATCTATCCATGAGCGAGACGAGCGAAGAAACGGAAGCAATTGTTCACAATTTCCCCGGTTGGGGCAAAACCTACAGCGTACCGCTGGATCGGATCCGCAAGTTGAACATTCCAGTTCTGGACATGGGCGTCTATGGCAAAAAGGCGCATACTTGGATGGAGCGTTTATACAAACCTTATTCTTACGGCGTTCTGCCGAAACTGATCCGCTCGATGACCGAACGCATTTTCGCGGATCACCCGGATGGTTAATGGTGTTTCAATTCCTAAATAGGAATCAAGATATAATGATAAGGGGCGAAAGTTAATGGTAAAAAAAGTTGGTTTTATTATGATGGCCCTGCTGCTGGTTGTTCTGTCGGCATGCAGCAGCTCAGGAAGCAGCGATTCAAGCAAGAAGAAAACGATTGTTATGGGGACGAGTGCCGATTATCCGCCATTTGAAAATGTGGATACGAAAAATGGAAATAAGATTGTTGGCTTTGACCTCGACTTGGCAAAGTATGTTGCCGATAAACTGGGCTACAAATTGGAAGTGCAAAACCAAGATTTTAACGGTTTGATTGCCGCGTTGAACAGCAAAAAGGTAGACTTCGTTATGGCCGGTATGGTGGATACACCGAAACGGCGCCAGCAAGTTGACTTTTCGAAGACCTATTACCAATCGTACCAAGTTGTCCTCACACGCGCAGGCACAAACATTAAAACAATGAACGATCTAAAAGGTAAGAAGGTCGGCGTGCAACTCGGAACAACTCAGGAAACATTGGCTAAAAAAGTGAATAAAACGATTCCGATGAAGATTCAAAGCTGGGACAAGCTGAATGAAATGGTTGAGGCTATGCGCACGAAAAAACTTGATGCGATCATCACTGTCGATACGGTTGCTTACGGGTACACAAGCAAAGATAAGAACCTGGAACAGTTTAAAGCAGTGGTTGATGGAAAGACTCAGTATGATCCGATTAGTGCCGCCTTCCCGAAAGACAGCAAATTAACGGCTAAATTTAATAAGGTTTTTAAGGAAATGGAAAAGAACGGCAAGAAAGATGAACTCGTTAAGAAATGGATTGTCAATCAATAAAATTCTATTTTGAAGTGAAAGGATCATGGGGCAATGGAACATGTGATTACCGGTTTTAAGACAATTGCTCCTTCAATTCCCTATATTATAAATGGTATTTGGGTAACTTTGGGGATTGCATTAGGTGCGGCGATCATCGGTTTTGTATTAGGCATACTGCTTTCCTTATGCAAGATCGGAAAAATAAAACTATTAAGCGGAATTGCCAGAGCATACACCTCGATTTTTCGAGGGACACCACTGATTATGCAGCTTGCACTCGCTTATTTTGCGATACCGCAATTGATTGGCTTGAACGACGTCAATCCGACTACTTGTGCAATCGTTACCTTTGGCTTGAACTCAGGGGCGTATATGTCTGAAATTATCCGATCGGGGATTAATGCGGTCGATAAAGGACAGTTTGAAGCAGCAAGTGCACTTGGCGTCGGCTACTGGCCGATGATGAGGGATATCATTCTGCCCCAAGCAATCAAGAATATTTTGCCGGCAATGATGAATGAATTTATTACGTTAACCAAGGATTCTGCAATTGTATCGACGATTGCAGTCACTGATATGATGCGGCGTTCTCAGATCGTATCTGCGGAATACTATATGTACTTTCCGCCGATGTTCGTCGCGTTCATCATGTATTATATTGTTGTCCTGATCTTGACCGCGGTTGGCGGACGCATTGAAAGGAGACTGAGCCGCAGTGATCAAAGCTGAACATGTATTTAAAGATTTCGGCAGCACTAAGGTACTGAAAGATGTCACATTAGACATTAATAAGGGCGAAGTCGTTGTCATCATTGGACCGTCCGGGTCAGGAAAGTCTACATTTTTACGTTGTATCAACTTGCTTGAACAACCGACGAAGGGGAACGTTTTGATCGATGATCAGGACCTTGTTTCCCTTAAACAGAAACAGGTCACCAAGGTTAGGGAAAAGGTCGGCATGGTTTTTCAGCACTTCCATCTTTTTCCGCATAAAACCGTACTCGATAATTTGATTTATGCACCAATGAAAGTGAAAAAGCTGTCTAAGGACGAGGCTGTCAAGCGAGCGGAAGCGCTGCTTGAAAAAGTCGGGCTGCTTGATAAGAAGAATCAATACCCAAACAAACTCTCAGGCGGTCAGAAGCAGCGTGTTGCAATTGCCCGTGCACTAGCGATGGAACCTGAATACATGTTGTTTGACGAACCGACTTCCGCACTTGATCCGGAAATGGTCAAAGAAGTATTGGATGTTATTCAGTCGCTTGCTGAGTCCGGAATGACCATGGTGATCGTGACGCACGAAATGGGCTTTGCCAAACAAGTTGCCAATAAAGTCGTGTTCATGGACGACGGCAGAATTCTGGAATCTAATACTCCGGCAGCCTTTTTCAGTAACCCGAAAACGGATCGGGCAAAAGATTTTCTAGAAAAGATTCTGTAATTCTTAACGATCAGTGAATCATATTCCACTTCTGCTCAATGAGACGAATCAAATGCATCGTTTTCGGATCACGGAGCTTGTGCGTGGCGATGATCAGCGAAGTTTGGATGACAATGGGTTTTGAGTTTAAATGGATCTCATGTAACTGGCGTTCTGCCAGTTCTTTTTTAACAAGATTGCGGCTGATCAGTCCGACACCAATCGCATGGGTCACCGCGCTTTTTACCGCTTCCAGACTGCTGCATTCGATCATTTTTCGCAGATGGATGTCGTTTTCATCGATATAGCTGTTCATTTGTTCTTCAAAGGGGCCGACGATCTCATATTTGATGAACGGGTACTTCTCCAGCAACTCCTGAGTAGTGTTGTGCTGATAAAGCGTGTCGGATACGATCAGAACGAGATCCTCTTTTTCTGAGAGGACGATATTCGTCACGCCGGATTTGTGATACGATCCGGAAATGATGCCGAGATCAAAATGATTGGCGTTGATGCCGTCGATCACTTTATCGCTGGTGCAGGAGACCAATTTGATTCCGATGTCCGGATCGTCAGCAAGAAATTGGCGAATGATCGGCGGAAAGTAATGCGTGCAAAAGGTTTCCGATGCAGCAAGGGTTAATTTGCTTGCTGTCCGGCTCTGAGCTTGAAGCTCGGTCGTCATCTGATCAAGGATTGGAAAGATCTGATCCACATAGTGTTTCATGATCTCGCCGTGTCCGGTGAGAAACGTCTGTTTGCCGATTCGAAAGAAAAGCGAGTGGCCGATTTCTTCTTCCAAGGAGCGAATTTGCGCGGTAACCGTTGGCTGTGAAAAGTTAAGCAGTTTGGCAGCTTGCGTAAAATTGAGCAGTTTTGCTGCTGTTTGAAACGTTCTCAATTGCCTGAGTTCCATTGATTTCCGCCTCCGTAGCGTCGCGATTTATCGCGAATCATGACATAAAAAAAGTAAATAAACGCTTGTTTAATAACAGTATAGTAAATAAACGCTTGTTTAATAACAGTATATAATAGTTTGTCGCTTTAGCCTTGGATGATTGCTTCGAATTTCTAGCAAAAGAGGTATGGAGATTATGCCGGATAAGAGTATGTATGAAAAATCATTGGATTTGTTTCCGCCAATTGCCTTGCGGGCAACACAGCTCGGCATTGTCAAGGGAGAGGGCGCTTATGTCTGGGATGAAAACGGCAAAAAGTATATTGATTTTGCCAGCGGCGTCGCCGTTGTAAACTGCGGCCACAACCATCCCTACGTGCTGCAAAAAG
Organism: Sporolactobacillus inulinus; assembly: GCF_006539285.1. Classification (GTDB taxonomy): domain Bacteria; phylum Bacillota; class Bacilli; order Bacillales; family Sporolactobacillaceae; genus Sporolactobacillus; species Sporolactobacillus inulinus. The sequence continues at coordinate 1,341 of NZ_BJMS01000035.1, read as the reverse complement.
CAAAGCAGCAGATGGATCAGCTGGTTCATGGTGGGCATAATGTTGTCTACTATCCTTCTTATATTAAACTAGCAGAAAAAATTCTTGATCATGTTGGCCATGATTACAAAATCTATTTTTCAAACAGCGGCGCGGAGGCAAATGAGGCAGCAATCAAACTGGCGAAACAAGTGACCCATCGGCCGGGGATTATTACATTTAAGCATAGTTTTCATGGCCGAACGCTTGCGACGACGACTTTGACTGCTTCGAATGCGAAGTATCGCCGCAATTATGAGGGGTTGCTCCCAAGTGTGTATTATGCCGACTATCCGTATGCAACGCGTTCCGGTCTCACCGAGGAACAGGAGGTCGCACGCTGCTTAAATACGCTTGATGAAATTTTCCATGATCTGATTGAACCGGAACAAGTGGCCTGCATGATTCTGGAGCCGATTCAAGGCGAAGGCGGCTATATCGTTCCACCAAAGGCCTTCCTGCAAGCGATTCGCAAAATTTGCGATGAACACGGTATCCTGCTTATCTTTGATGAGGTTCAGACCGGATTTGGCAGAACGGGCAAAATCTTTGCTTACGAAAATTTTGATGTGAAACCGGATATCATGTCACTTGCCAAAGCGATTGCCAACGGTTTCCCGCTCAGCGCACTGGTAGCGCGGCGCGACTTGATGGACAAATGGCCGGCCGGCACGCACGGCGGAACGTTCGGCGGCAACCCGGTTGCCTGTGCGGCAGGGGTAGCCGTCTTTGAATTGCTCGAAGGCGGCTTAGTCGATCATGCCAATGAAGTCGGTGCATACTTCAAAGAAAAATTGCAGCAGCTGGCTTCCGAACGTGACGAGGTGCTGGAAGTTAGAGGACTTGGTCTGATGATCGGAGTTGAATTTGTCGACTGTAACGGTAAACCGAATGGCGATCTGGTCACAGCAATTCGTGCCAAGGCTCTAGAAAAAGGTTTGATTTTACTTTCCTGCGGCGTGGACCACAATGTGATTCGTTTTATTCCACCGCTTATTGTTACCAAGGAGCAAATCGACGACGCCTTTGACATTTTCAAAGCAAGCGTTGAAGCGTCGCTTGATGAAGCGGCGCAGAAGCATTGATTCTGACTCATGCAAAAGCATTCGATCATCACTGATCCTCAAATTGAACATTGCTCACTTTTCTCGATGGTCACAATCCGACGTTTAATCGGCTTGTGACCATCGATTTTTTCTTTTCAGGATCTATGATTTTGTCCCATCCTCAAGCCAATAGACCAGTGTCTTGGCCGGGAATCAAAGCAGAGGTGCCCGGGCGCCTGCGGGATCGCGCCTTGCCATGCGTGCAAGCGAGTAACCG
>NZ_BJMS01000034.1 GCF_006539285.1 Sporolactobacillus inulinus | reverse complement strand
GGCTATTCTAAGGGTTTAATGTCTCAGCCGTGTTTTAGCGAGATTACAGTTCTGTAACATGAGATCAATAGTGTTCACTTTGTCAATACATTTTTTGCTGTTTTCTGCATATATTTTTGTGAAATAGAGACGGACGAGGCGACTTTTGTCCACTATTTTCCTCACGTTGCATCTTCATTGAATCGCAAATTTTGCGGTCTGCTCCTTGTTCACCTATACTGGTTAATGAGAGAAATAAATGATAAAAAAAAGAATGATGGCGACACAAAACGCGTTCCAATGTAATGATGAATACGTCGCGTTTTATTAACACTGGTAAGAAAGTACAAAAAATAAAAGATTTAAGGAAACGAGTGTAAGTGCAGCTAAGCCTTTGCCTTCGCCAAAGGCTTGGCAAAGCCAAGTTTTCTAAAAATTGGAGGACAGTCATGGAAGCGAAAAGAGCACGAGATTCATTCGCAGTACTTTCATCTCAGGTTATGCCGAATGACACAAATAATCACGGAACATTGTTCGGAGGAAAATTAATGATGTATGTTGATAATATTGCAGCCATTGCGGCAAATCGACATGCTCGGGAGCTCGTTGTGACTGCTTCTATTGACTCCGTTGACTTTTTGCGGCCAATTGATACTCAATCATCGGTATGTTTGGAAGCGTTCGTTACATGGACCCACAATACATCAATGGAGGTTTTCGTAAAGGTTATTGCTGAAAATCTACGAACGGGCGTGCGGATGCTGTGCACGACCTGCTTTTTAACTTTTGTTGCGCTTGATGATCAGGGTAAACCGACAATCGTACCGAAAATAATTCCAGAGAGTGAAGAAGAGAAGATGCTGTATTCGAGTGCCGAAAAGCGCTATACGCAAAGGAAAAACCGTCGCGGGCAAGCAAAAGCGTTTACAGAGCGACTCTCACTGAACAAGCCTTGGGCATGAGTGATTGCCCGGTTTTCCACTGGCATTCACACGAAATAAAGGTTTCTGCATAACATGTAGTGTTGAGTAAGGACACAAGCTCAATAATTTTAAATGAAGGGGCGAGTGACGATATGGGTGCTTCTACTGGTGGATACAGCGGCAGTTTTGCGTTAATCGTTGTTCTGTTCATTTTGCTGATCATTGTGGGTACAGCTTACGTTTATTAATGACTGATGCTCATTAATGTATTGATGAAGAACACCCGCGGCATGCCGCGGGTGTTCTAATTTGTATGGACTTTCAATGGCTATGTGACCAACAAAACTTTTCTTTCTATTATATATGAAGTAAAATCATTTTCTTCAAGCTGCGAGGTGCTTATTAATAAATCGTTTCAACCGTGCACTGACCGGAATCATGATTAACGTGAGGACGGCACCTTTTAGTAGATTAAATGGCATAACTCCATACACGATTAAGGTCAGAAGGCTGTGGATGCCGCGATTTGCCGATTGTGACATGCCAACCATTGCGTCAATGCTGTATCCGAGAAACAGAGCATAACTTGGGAAAATAAAGTAATAATTGATGACTGCCATGATCACGGTCATGGACAGTGTGGCCGTAATCATGCCGAACAAAAGCGAGCGTGCTGTTCTTTTTTTTCGGTAGAAGCTCCAAGTAACCAAGATAAAAATGGTTCCGGCAGCAAAGTTGGCAAATTCGCCAACAGGAACGACGGTAAGCGATCCCGTAAGCAGGACATGGAGAATATTCTTAATCGCTTCAATTGCGATTCCGGCTCCCGGTCCTAAAATGATTGCGCCAATGAGTGCAGGCAGATCACTGAAATCCATGGTAAGGAAGACAGGAAAAAGCGGAATTGGAAAGGCAATCAGCATAATTAAAAAGCCAAGTGCAGACAACAATGAGACAAGCACCATTTTTTTCAAAGATGTGTTCATCAAAATACCCCCATATAAGTTTACAATTTGGGGATCATGCGACAGAATTTACACTGTGCCATCCGCACGCTTTTAAAGAACTTTAACGTCAAAAGAGCCCAAAGGGAGTTCCTTTGGGCTCAATAAATTCAACGGTTCAAAAGCGTACGCAAAAGATACGCACAACAACAAATAAACGCGTCACATCATCCTTCTTCCATCCAGACTTTACTGTCGGTTCCGGATTCGCACCGGATCTGCCTTTCGGCTCGCGGACTCTGACGTTTGCCATTACCGCCGGTCGGGAATTCCACCCTGCCCTGAAGGAACACTATTCAATTACAAAATCAGTATACAACAAAACCGATGAAACAACAATAGTTAGCATTCACTGTCTTAACGTGAACGATCAAACACACAATTATGGTCTGCCGAACACACGTGGAAACATTTGCTGCAGTACTTTAGTTTCGAAAGGGTGAATTAAATATAATGGTCAAGCACAACCCCTAAGGAAAGAAGGATACCGAACAAGGTCTGCATTTGGGCGGTTGCCTTCATCGCGGGCATCATCTGAATTGCTTTTGTCTTCATCTGAAAACGTTTGGCAGCTTGAATGGCTTTAGGCAGGCTGGCAAAAACAATCAGCAGCCAAGCCGACTCCACACGAAAGACCATGAGACCGATAATCCAAGCATAGGAAAAAGCGAATACACCTGCCAGCACTTTGATCGCTTTTTCTCGACCAAGCAAGATCGGCAACGTCAACCGGCCTTTTGCTTGATCGCCTTCCAGATCACGAATATTGTTTGCCATGTTAATGCCACCAACTAACAGGCCAATCGGAATCGAAATCAGGATGCAGTTAAGCGTGAGTGTTCCCGTCTGGATGAAAAATGAAATCCAGATAATAAACACCCCCATGAATAAACCGGAAACGAGTTCGCCAAAAGGCGTATAGGCGATCGGATAAGGACCTCCGGAGTAGAGATATCCGGTTAGGATGCAGATTGAACCAACCAAGGCAATCCACCAACTGCTGTTGGCGCAAATATAAACACCAATAAGCATCGCGGTAAAACAGAGTGCAAAAGCGAGTCTGAGAATCGTTTTTGGATGAAAGCCGTCACGCACGATGCTGCCGCCAATCCCTACAGAATGCTCATCATCCAATCCGCGCTTATAATCAAAATATTCATTGAACAGATTTGTTGCGATCTGAATCAGCATTGAGGCGATCAGCATTGCAACAAATAAACGTATATTGGGGCTTTTTACTGGTAATACAAGTGCTGTTCCAAGGGCTACCGGTACAAATGAAGCAGATAAGGTATGCGGTCGGAGCATTAACCACCATTTTTTAAAGCCGGTATTTTTTTCGAGTGCTCGTTCCCCCATCATCAATCTCTCCCACAATTAAAAGATACTGTTATGCGACAATTTAGCAGGTTCATAGATTTCATGCACGAAAAACGCTGGTAATTGTCACTAAATTGACATACTCTTGTTCTTTTTTAGTTTATGGAATCGAGAAGCAGGTGTCAATATGAAGAGGGGAATGATTCGTATAATTTGAGAAATTTGTGTTGCACTCTTGAATTTGAAGATCGAGGGACCGGATACCGAAGTCGGCTCAATGAACATCAGGACTGGGAAATTTGGACGGGTGTTCCGTTAGAAGTGTTTGAAGCGGACGAAGCAAGGGGGTGGCGGTTTAATAAACGTTTAAGCGTGTCGCACTCAAGGCCGGTCAACGTAATACCTCGACGCATTTTTTTCTTGTCGGGGGCCCAGCTGCGTATATCGTATTTTGCTTCGCGCTGGTTCCAGCTGACTAAATTAAACTCCTTAGTCCAACCGCTGCTTTCCGTTGCAAGCACGCCATAGTGCTCAACAATAGCGAATGTTACTTCTGAATTTGAATCTGCCATCTTATAATCACCTCTTTAAATGATTTGAACAAATGTTCTGATATTATTGTAAAAGCAAACAAACGTTCTGTCAACTGTTTATCTGAAATTTTTCAAAGTTGATCTTGGTACGTTCTGTTATAATTAGTGCAAGAAACCTTTATATTTAGAATCCGCATCGAGGAGTTGTGAGCCCGTGTTAAAATACACCATCGCTTTTTTGAAAATTCATGAGAAGCTATTAATGATTAATCGGCAGAAAGCGCCGTGGCAGGGGGCATGGAACGGTGTTGGAGGAAAATTGGAACCGGGAGAAACGCCTGAAGCGTGTGTGATACGTGAGATTTGGGAAGAAACCGGCATTGTCGTTCATGATCAGCAGTTTCGAGGGATTGTCACCTGGGAACCAGACAAAGAACCGATACAAGGAATGTATGTGTTCCTTGCCAATATCTCAGCGCAAGAGGTTATGGATTTACCACGCGCGACACGTGAGGGGATATTGGCATTAAAGGATATTTCTTGGATTCTTTCTGAGGATAACTTTGGAATTGTTCCGTCCATCCGTTTCTTTCTGAAACATACGCTTGACGAAACAAACCGCCCGGTAGATTACCACTGTGTCTTTGACGGAGACGAAATTGTCCGCACAGAAGTTCGCCCACTTCACGAAGCAGTCCTTCGTTAAGGAAGCAAAAGCAGAATGAGCAGCATCAGACAACCAAGTATGCCGATGATAAAAAGGATCCAGTAATCGGCGCCCATCATGACGGTAAGTAGAGGGGAAAGTACGGTATAAACACCGGCAATGAACAGGATAATACTCACAGTCGTGAGAAATCGTATAGGCTTATTCATGTACTGCAAGCCGAGTCGTATCAAAAATGCTTTTTTGCGGAAACAATAGAGAGCGATGCTGCACGATAAAAAAAGAAGACCGATCATAACCCATTTATCCATGTCTGATGAACATCCTTTGTATCAATTTCATTCTTCCTATTCATTATACATAAGCTTTAGAAGAAATTGAGAAAACAGAGCTAATTTTTATATAAAAATTGGCCGTCTCGCAAGGGGCGCTCGAATAAACGTATACTGCGCTCCAGGAGCCTCCTGAGCTGCGGAACTCTTCTTCGCTCGCGGGTTCCCACGGAGCACTTGATTCAGCATTTATGCCAAAAAGGGCGTCTCAAAGTAAAAAACGGACTTTTGAGACACCCTTATTCAACAGGTTAATCTGTGTGAATCGGCTGCTGATTTGATTCATCAGGAAGATCTGCAGTACAGTGCGCACATTTCGTTGCCTTGATCGGGATCGAGGAGAAGCAGTACGGACAAGTCTTTGTTGTCGCAGCAGCTTCCTTTTTTGGAGTCGCTTTTTGCAACATTTTAATGGCGCAGAAAATGACAAATGCGATAATGATGAAGTTAATCACATTATTGATAAAAAGACCATAATTTATCGTTGGTGCACCGGCTTTTTTTGCTGCTTCTAAACTGCCGTACGTGTGTCCCGATAAATTGATGTATAGACTGCTGAAATCAACTTTGCCAAGCAACAGCCCGATTGGCGGCATGATCACATCTGTGACAAGCGAGCTGACGATCTTGCCAAACGCGGTCCCAATAATTACCCCAATCGCAAGATCGATCACATTTCCTCGTGTAAGAAACTTTTTAAATTCATCTAATGTCTTCATATCCACCCACCCAGATCAGTAATATAACGTAAATCATAGCATTTTCGACATTTTATTAAAAGAATTCCACGTTTAGATGAGTAAAATCGGTTCAATCGGCGCATTCTATGCTCAGGAGGTTGATTCGGGTGAAGTATCAAAAGCTGATTTATGCCCTATGTGCAATGCTTGCACTGATCGTCATTGCCTTTGTGCACCATCCGCATTTAAGCGCTAATGCAAAAGATGCTCAGAACGGCAAACTGATTGTTTCATTGATCAATGCCAAAAATGAAGAAATGGGTACGGCAAAACTTAGTGAAACAGCAAAAGGGGTACGTATCGAGCTGGAAGCAGAGGGATTAACACCCGGCATTCATGCCATTCACTTCCATGAATACGGAAGTTGTACGCCTCCTGACTTCATGTCTGCCGGTGCTCATTTTAATCCGGAAAATAAGAAACATGGATTAAAGAATCCAATGGGTCCGCATGCAGGCGATATGGTCAACATCTTTGCGGATCGTCACGGTCATGTGAAAACGGTTCTTTTCAATTCGATGGTTACCTTAAAAGAAGGGGAACCCAATTCTTTGCGTGATGCTGATGGTTCAGCGTTAATTATTCATGAAAAAGGTGACGATCAAGTCACTGATCCTTCTGGAAACTCAGGGGACAGGATCTTGTGCGGCGTCATTAAGTAAAAACAAAAAAGATGAATCGACCGCAACGATCGATTCATCTTTTTTTGTCGAATAAATGTATAGAGGCTGGGCGATGCTTGGTTTTTCTTAGTCGGCCAGTAAGGACAGTCCGCCGTCGACAGTAATTGTTTGGCCGCGAATCATAAATGCAGCCGGAGTGCACAAAAAGTAGACGGCTTCAGCCAGATCTTCAGGCTTAACAATCCGGCCGGCCGGATTGTGCTTTGCTGCTTGCTCGAGCAGTTCCTCGCGATTTGGAAAATGCTTGAGCGCGTCGGTATCTACCGCACCGCCGGACACCGTATTCACCGTGATGTTCATTGGGGCGAGGGCAACGGCAAGATAACGGGTCAATGACTCGACAGCAGCTTTGGACACGCCGACGACAACGTAGTTTGGAAGTGCACGCACTGCTCCGAGACTAGAAAGTGCGACAATGTGTCCACCGCCGCTTTTGTCCATTAATTTTGCAGCGCGCTGGGCGGCGAACAGATACGCTTTTGCATTAATATCCTGCGTCCAGTCCCAATGCTTTTCCGTGATTTCCATCAAGGGACGCTGAACACCGGATGCAGCATTGCTGATAAAGACATCAAGGCGTCCAAATGCAGATTCTACTGCCGCAAACAGTTGATCAATCTGTGCCAGTTCACCGATATTTGCCTTGACAAGTTGCACCGAAACACCATATTGATGTTCAATTGCTTGCTTGGCTGTTTCCGCATTGGTACTTTTACGGGCGTAATTTAGTACCAGATCGTAACCGTTTTGGGCAAACTTCTCAGCAATGGACTTGCCGATACCACGAGTTCCGCCGGTAATCAAAGCCACTTTATTCACCATGTTAATCTCCTTTAAATTGAGCTTACGTCGTACAAATCGAATCAAGTATAGCAAAAGGTTTCGAATAAGGACAAGAAAAAATACATGAATGAACGCTTGAAGTCATGATCTTTTGTCTGGAATAGGGTATGATACGATTAGAATCTTTTTCGTCAAGAAAGGGGCCCAATCGATGGTTATTGTCTATCTAAGCCTTGTGCTGATTGCCGCTGCGATTATCTTTTTTGTCATTTCTATGATGAAAACAGCGCATTTAATGAATGGATCACTTGCGAAAATATCAAAGACCGGTGCAAAACTTCAGGATCAATCCGCAAAGGTTGTGAAAGAAAGTGAAGCATTGACGGTGAACCTTTCCCGCATTCAATCGGATATCATGCAAAAGAAGGGAAAAGTTCAAGACACTGTAAATCAAGCGAAGCAATCAATCCTAAGTGTTCAAGTTGCCGTTTGCAAGGGAAAATCAATTTATAACACCATTCGCGCTTCTAGGGTACAGCGATAAATTTAGGTTCGATGTCGATCTGAACATTGCCCTTAACTGCTTTTGCGATCATGCAATCCTGTTCCGCTCTATGGATACAGTACTCAAGACGGTCAGTGCCGGTTTCATCGAACGGTTTTAACAGGTAGATGGTCGGCTGGTGAATCACTTTTTCAAAATGGAGACCGCCGCGCTTGGTCACAACACCTTGTGTTTGAATAGCGATATGGTCATAAGCGATCTTTTCTTTATCGAGGCGAATGCCCAGCGTGATCAAAAAACAAGAGGCGAGTGCACCGAGTAGCAGTTCATCGGGATTGGTCCCGATTCCTTTTCCAGACATCGATTGATCAACGGAAACAACGGTTGAGAGACCGTTTGTTTTGATTTGTCCGCTGCCATCCCATGATCCGTTCCACGTTCCCTTAAGGTTAAAGTGAAAATCTGTCATAAAGTTCAGCTCCCAACTTAAAATGAGAAAAGAGACATGTATTATTTTTAACGTTATCGTACCATAAATCGATTCATTTGGAAGCAGGGGGAAAGGCTTGTGTCAGCTAGAAAAAAGGAGCTTCAATCCAATACCATCACACCATGGCTGTGGCTGTCTTTGACTTGCGTTTTATTTTTTTTAATTTTGGTTATCGCTGTGCGCCAGCCGGCTGTTCAAGCCTTAGATCAGGCATTGATTAAAAGTCTCGATCCAATCCGAACGCCGTCAATGGTTGCTTTTTTTTCCAGATTTACTGATTTTGCTACGGGCAAACTGTTGTCGGTCATTATTGCTGTTTTTATGGTGTATCTGCTATTGTACAAGCGCTATCTGTCGGTCATTATTCTACCGCTTTTTTTCCTGTTGGAGCGCCGGACAAATGTAGTGTTGAAGGATTGGGTGATTCGGGATCGTCCGCCGATGCACCATCTGGTTCATGAGAGCGGCTATAGTTTTCCGAGCGGTCATGCCATGAATGCGTCAACCGTATATGGATTGCTCATTTTATTGGTTCTCCCGCTCATCAAACGCAGATGGATCCGGGTGTTGTGGGTCGTGCTCGGGTTTAGCATGATTTTGCTGGTTGGATTCAGCCGCCCGCTTCTTCGGGTTCATTACTTTACCGATATCCTTGCCGGATACTGCGCAGGTGGTTTCTTTGTCGGGCTGTCGGCAATGTTTTTGATTTATTGGAACAAAAAGACGAACGGGGTGAAGCGGCGTCGCGAATGATAGCGCGCAGAAAGCAGGACTGTTTCGGTGCATCAGGCTTTTAGTTCTCAGCAGAGCAGCAATATGGTAGAATGAATGTCTAATCGAATGGTGTACTGGAGTGAAGTTCATGGGTAAAAAAGGATCGATATTATTAGCGAATGGTAAGCAGATTGCATTTGATCTGTTTCCTGATGAAGCACCGAACACGGTAGCAAACTTTGAGAAGCTTGCAAATTCAGGATTCTACAACGGTCTGACGTTCCATCGAGTTATTCCGGGTTTTGTCAGTCAAGGCGGATGCCCAAGAGGTGACGGCACAGGCGATGCAGGCTATACCATCAAATGTGAGACCGACGGCAACCCGCATAAGCATGTTCAGGGTGCCCTTTCGATGGCTCATGCAGGCAGAGACACAGGAAGCTGTCAATTTTTTATTGTCCATGAGCCGCAGCCCCATCTTGATGGTGTGCACACCGTTTTTGGACAAGTCACAAGTGGCATCGAGCCTGTGCTTGCGATGCACAATGGAGATGTGATGGATAAGGTTGAAGTCTTTGATGCCTAAATAAAAAAATAAATGCTGAGGCTGTCCTCATGATCGACTCGTCGATTTACGGGCGGCCCTTTTTTCTTTTGATGGGGCGCGGATCAGAGTATGATTAAAGAGAAGATCATCATGCTGCAAGAGCGAAACGATGATTGATACACACCCTTAATTTTCGGGAAAAGAGTAACCCAAAAAATCAGGAGGTCTTTCCGATGCCGATCAGTAATGTTGGGCTTCAGATTCTGCCGTTTTCTAAGGAGAAAGACACATACGGACTGGTAGATGAAGCGATTAAAGTGATTCAGGATTCTGGAGTCAAGTATGAAGTGACTGCACTCGAAACGATACTTGAAGGAGAACTGGACGAGCTGCTTGATGTCGTGAAAAAAACAGTCTACGCAACGGTTGAAGCCGGTGCCGATGAAGTTGCGGCGGAAGTGAAGATCCATTTTCGCCCTCAAGGAACATCGATTGAAGAAAAGGTAGGAAAATACCGGAAATCAAATCAGTGATTGAGGCAAACTGAAAAGAAACAAGAAACCGCAGCGCGCGATTGTTCTGCGGTTTTTGTCTGTATTGCAGAGTGCCGTAAACAGCAAGCAATAAATAGAACGGATGTTCTGCGTATGCTATAATTAGGGACAACCAAACGCACGCATCCAATAAGACGTTCAAGAACAAAACGATGATTGGAGCGAAGAAAATGTCTGTTCGATTCATTTTAGGACGCCCAGGGACGGGAAAGACGTCAGCGTGTTTGACGGATATTCGCCGCAAGCTGCAAGAGCAGCCGGATGGGGCGCCGCTAATTTATTTGGTCCCGGAACATATGACCTTCAGTCTGGAAGATACACTCGCTTCGACTCCAGATCTCGGCGGAATGACCCGATTGAATGTATACAGTCTGCCGCGTCTCGCATTGCGCGTTTTGCAACAGGCAGGAGGGGCGACACGGCAGCATTTGAATACGGCCGGTATCTCGATGCTCCTGCGCAAAATCGTTGAGAATAGAAAGAATGAATTGCATCTCTTCCGTAAGGCGGCACAGCAAAGCGGTTTTTATGACTTGCTTGGCGACACACTAATTGAATTCAAACGGTACTGTCTCGAGCCGGAAGAGATTGCCCTTAGGGGGCAGCAGATCAAAACCGACGATGCGGATCAGCAGCTGCTAAAGGACAAGCTTCATGATCTGTCACTAATCTATCAATCATTCAGTCAGGCACTGGAAGGAACTTATATTGACAGTGAAGATTATTTGTATTTAATGGTTGAACGAATGAATGACGCTGAATTTCTGAAACAAGCGGAAGTGTGGATTGACGGGTTCCAGACAATGACACCACAAGAACTGCTGGCCGTCGAACAACTGATGGGTTTGTGTAAACAGGTCACTATTGTTTTGGGAACAGATCAAATTTATGATCGGCTCCCGGACGAATTTTCTGTTTTTCGCCATCCGGCACATCTGTTTCTCCAATTAAAAGAACGCGCGGAGCTGAATGGCCAGACCATTGAGCCGATTGTTTTGCAAAGAACGCTCGTTCGTCCGGAATCTAAGGCACTGAAAAATTTAACCATGCATTTTGGACAATTTCCCGTGCAGACGAGCGCGCAGACCGATGGCGTTCGTTTGACGGAAGCGGCAAATCGCCGCGAGGAAGTGGAACAGACGGCACGAGCAATTATCGAATGTGCCCGAGTGCACCATGACCGTTACCGGCAGATGACGGTACTTGTTCGTAATCTTGCAGACTATCGCGATCTCATCGAAACGATTTTTGCAGATTATCGGATTCCATTTTTCATTGATCAAAAGCGCACCATGAAGCATCATCCGCTTATTGAATTTATTCGTTCTTCATTGGAGGCTCTTTTACAGAACTGGCGTTATGAGCCTATTTTCCGCTGCGTGAAAACAGATTTTCTTATTCCATTTGAATACGATCTGCAAACCGCACGCGAAGGTATGGATCGACTGGAAAATTATGTGATCGCCCACGGGTACTACGGGAAAAAGTGGACCGATAACGGGAAATGGTCGTACCGAACGTACCACGGCTTGGAGGAACAGGAACGAAGCCAGTCCGATCAAGAGTTGGAAACCGAAAAGACGATTAATGAATATCGCGCGCTGATTGTACAGCCGCTGGCAGCCTTTGAAGCCGAGCTTAAGGAAGCCTCGACGGTAGCCGAACGCTGCGGTGTGCTCTATCGTTTTCTCATTGATCTCGCTGTTCCTGAAAAGTTGGAACGGATGGCAAGAAAGGCAGAACAGGAACACCGGCTCTATGAGGCAAAAACACATGGCCAAGCTTGGAAAGCGGTGATCGATCTTCTTGACCAATGCGTGGCAACCGGAGGCGATGAACCCATATCGCTTCAGCTGTTTGCCAACATTATCGACACCGGACTGGATGCACTGGAGTTTGCCATGGTTCCGCCGGCGCTTGATCAAGTTATGGTGGGAAGTCTTGATCGCATGCGCGCTTCAGAACTTAATGATGTTTTTCTGCTTGGCATCAACGAAGGCGTGTTACCGGCAAAACCGGTTGAACAAGGCCTTTTCTCAAGTAAAGATCGAGAGCTTCTGCACGATGAAGGGGTCACGGTTGCCGACGGCGAATCGGAACAGATGGCTGGGGAAAACGAATTAATCTATCGCGCGTTGACGCTGGCAAAAAAAAGGTTGTTCCTGTCCTTTCCGTTGGCCTCTGAAGATGGTGAAGCGTTGCGGCCGTCGCCACTTATCGCACGTTTGCAGCGGTTTTTCCCAAATCTGAAACAAAACGTTGCTCCTGCATCGCCAAGGGAACTCGCAGATCAGGAACAGCTCGCTTTTATCAATACACCGCGCAAGACGGTCAGTACGCTTTCAGCTCAGATTCGTGCGTGGAAGAATGGGTATCCAATCGCGGAACTATGGTGGGACGCGTATAACTGGTTTACCGTACATCGTGAATGGGGGAGTGCGGCAAAGATGGCGTTGTCCGGATTATTCGCGCGTAACGATGAGCAGCTCAGTTCCGATGCTGCACGTGCACTATATGGACAAACCATTCAAACCAGTGTTTCACGAATGGAGAAATTTAATTCCTGTCCCTTTTCTCAGTTCGCCTCTTACGGATTAAACCTGAAAGAGCGCGATGTCTTCCAGCTTGCCGCGCCCGATATTGGCCAACTGTTCCATATGGCGATTAAACAGATGACAGCGAAAGTTATGAAGCAAAAGCGTAAATGGGATGATTTGTCACCAGAAGAGTGCGATCATCTGGCAAGCGAAACGGTAGATACACTTGCGCCGAACTTACAGAAACAGATCTTGACGAGCTCAAATCGACTGCGCTATCTGCAGCATAAATTAACGCAGGTTGTCGCCCGGGTTGCCCGAGTACTTCGCCGTCATGCGCGTTCCAGTGGCTTTTCACCACTCAGTCTGGAGCTTCCTTTCGGCCCGGGCAAGCCGATCCCAGCCTTGCATTTCCCTTTACAACAAGGCGCGGAAATGGAAGTAGTCGGACGAATTGACCGTATTGATCAGGCGACGGATGAGCATGGACGGCTGCTACTTCGCATTATTGATTATAAATCGAGCGCTAAGAATCTTGATCTTTCGGAACTCTATTATGGTCTGGCTCTTCAGATGCTTACCTATCTGGACGTGATTATCACCCATTCGAAAAAGTGGCTGGGCACGCAAGCCGAACCTGCCGGTGTTCTTTATTTTCATGTACACAATCCGCTTCTGAACGTGAACGAAAAGCTTCCACAAGATCGGCTTGAACGCGAACTCTATAAAAATTTTAAAATGAAAGGGCTGCTTCTGGAAGATGAAGAAGCGCTGCTTTTATCGGATCAAACGGCGCAAGGAAAAATGTCGGACATCGTTCCGTTTGGAGTTAAGAAGAATGGAGACTTTTATAAAGCGTCCTCGCTAGCAGGCAAGGAAGAATTTGATCTGCTGCGCTCTTATACAAGGCGAGTCATGACCGATGTAGGCTGTAAAATTCTCGACGGCGACGTAGCGATCAAGCCTTTTAATCTAAAAGGACAAGTTCCTTGTACTTATTGTCCCTTCCGGCCAGTTTGCCGCTTTGATCAATCGCAGCCGGGCAATCAGTATCGGATGCTAAAGAAAATGAACGACAGCGATGTGTTGGAAAAATTAGCGCAGTTGGAGGAGAAGCCGGATGAGGACTAAACCAAAAAATGTAACGTGGACGGACGCTCAATGGCGTGCGATCACAGAGCAAGGGCATGACTTGCTTGTCGCGGCTGCCGCCGGTTCAGGCAAAACGGCGGTACTTGTTGCGCGAATTATCCAGAAACTGACCGACCCGAATCAACAGGTGAATATCGATGATCTGCTCGTTGTGACGTTTACAAAGGCGGCCGCATCAGAAATGCGTGAGCGTATCGGCAAGGCGCTCGATCAATGTTTGGTTGCCGAACCGAATCATTTGTTCTTGCGCCGTCAGCAAGGTCTGCTCGGCAAAGCGTCGATTATGACCCTTCACGCGTTTTGTATGTCGGTTGTGAAACATTACTATTATTTTCTTGATCTGGATCCGGGATTCCGACTACTTGATGAGACAGAAGCACAATTGATGCGTGAGGAAGTTCTGGAGGGACTTTTAGAGACGTACTATGCATCGAATGATCCGCAATTCTACCAACTCGTTGATCGTTATTCAGGTGATCGAAGCGATGATGCATTGAATCAGCTGCTCCTGCGCATCTATGAATTTTCGATGAGTCATCCATGGCCGGAAATATGGCTGGATCATTTGGCTGAAACCTATCACGTTGCGAGCGAAACATCGCTCGATCAATGCGAATGGCTGTCCGAATTAAAAGAAGCGCTCGCTCAAACAATTAACGGAACGGTTCATGCAATGAGGGAGGCGGTTCGGCTTTGCGGAGAGCCTGGGGGACCGTCCGTCTATACGGAAACGTTGCTTGAGGAACTCCATGCCTTAGAGCAGCTTCAAGCAGCAGCCGGATCTGAATGGCAGGTTCTGCGCGCAGCTGTATTATCTGTTTCATTCGGCAAATTGAAACCGGTCAGAGGTAAAGAGGTGCTTCCGCAACTTAAGGATCAAGTAAAAAAAATACGCGACACGATAAAGGCGAAAATAAACGATTTGCAACAGCAATGGTTCGCGCGGCCGGCAGATGAATGTCTGAAGGATCTCAACGATATGGCGCCTTCTGTTGATCTGATTATTGAACTGGTCAAAAGCTTTACCCGGCAATATAAAAAAGAGAAAAGACGCAAAGCTGTACTGGACTTTTCTGATCTGGAGCATGAATGCCTTGCGGTTCTGCGCGCTAAGGATTCTTCGCCCGAACAGGAGCGACCTTCTATCGTTGCCGAACAATTCAGATCGCGTTTTCAAGAAGTCATGATTGATGAATACCAAGATACCAACCGGGTACAAGAAGCAATCCTTCAGCTGATTACGAAAGACAACCGTACTGGTGGAAATCTGTTTATGGTCGGCGATGTGAAGCAGAGTATTTACGGCTTTCGATTAGCGGAGCCCGGTCTGTTTCGTGAGAAATACAAGCAGTTTTCCCGCCCAGACACAGACGGTCAGGTGATTGATCTGTCAAACAATTTCAGAAGCAGACAGGAAATCATCGATGGAGCTAATTTTCTCTTTCGCCAGACAATGGATGAAAAGGTTGGCGGCGTGACCTATGATTCTGCCGCCGAACTGTGTTTCAGTGCCAAGTACCCTGAGGAGAATCGTCCGATTGATTTAGAGATCATTAATCGGGCCTCGACAGAGAGTGAACCCGCCGGAGACACGGACGATTTGGATTCAGCAGAACTAGAAGCAGCGGCGATTGCCGACCGGATCATTGCAATGATTGGCGATGACGGATCGTCACCGTCATTTCAAGTTTTCGACCGTACACGGGGACAGATGCGTGCGATTCAATTTCGTGATATAGCCATCCTGCTCCGCTCAGCCAGCACAACAGCGGCGGTGATCAAGGAGGTACTCGATCAACGCGGCATCCCGGCCTATGCAGAATTGTCCAAGGGATACTTCGATGCGGTAGAGGTATCCATTATGCTGTCTTTGCTTCAGGTGATTGATAATCCGGATCAGGATATTCCGCTGGCTGCCGTGTTGCGCTCGCCAATCATTGGGTTACATGCTGATGAACTAGCGGCGATCCGAGTGGCTGATCGCCGTTCCGGATTCTATCAAGCGATGAAAAGCTATTTAACCGAAGGCAAGTCGAAAACGGTTCAACGATTATTCGTTTTTCTAGAGAAGTTAGAGGAATGGCGCGACTTTTCAAAGAATCATGCCGTCTCTGAATTGATTTGGCAAATTTATCGAGACACCGGTTATTACGACTACGTCGGCGGATTGAGCGGCGGGACGCAGCGCCAAGCCAATTTAAAAGCGTTCTATGACCGTGCGCGTCAGTATGAAAAGACAACATTCCGCGGTTTATTTCGTTTCCTTCGCTTTATTGAACGGATGCGGGCAAATGGCGGCGACCTTGGTGAGGCAAGAGCCTTGAGCGAACAGGCGGATGTTGTGCGTATCATGACGATTCATAAAAGCAAAGGTTTGGAGTTTCCCGTCGTTTTTGTTGCCGGAATGAATAAACGATTTAATTTACGCGATACAGCGGAGCCGGCACTGCTCCATAAAGATTTGGGCTTCGGTACGAAATGGATCAATCCTGAATTTCGCATGAGCAGTCCGACCCTACCTTATTTAGCGATTAAGGAGCGTATGAAACGCGATGCGGTTGCTGAAGAACTGCGCATTTTATATGTCGCTGTCACGCGGGCGCGAGAAAAACTAATCCTTATTGGTACGGTTAAGGATGCACTGAAACAAGTTGAAAAATGCCGAGACACGTTGCATCAAACGGATTGGCTGCTCCCTGCCGACAGTCGCTCATCAGCATCAACCTACTTTGATTGGCTCCTTCCTTCAGTTGCCAGGCATCGGGCGGCAGAAGCACTCCATGAGCTGCTGGAGGATGAACCAAGTCGAACCTCGGTATTTTTGGATCAATCGGAATGGAGGGTGCAGCTTATCCCGGCTTCCGGACTTCTCCAAAGTGACGCAGAGAAGAAGCAGCTCAATCAGGAACGGCTGCAGTTGCTGAAGCAAGGCAAATCGATGAGTTCCCACTCTGGTGTTCAGGATGAGGTCGCTGCTCGATTGGCGTGGACCTATCCGCATGCTGTCGCAGCAGCATCAATGGCAAAACAAACCGTCACAGAAATCAAAGTGCAGCAGGATTACTTTAGCAGCGGTAATGATGATGCACTGCTCAGCGGTTCGGAACGATTTTCAGCGATTGGGCACGATCGGCCGCAATTTTTGCAACAATCCGCTCTGTCTGCAACAGAACGCGGAACGGCGCTTCATTTATTTATGCAGCATCTTGATTTGAAAAAGTCAGATACCCTTGAGCAACTTAAAGAGCAGGGGACGGCACTCGTGGCAAAGGAAATCATCACCGAAGCACAGGAGCAAAGCTTTGACTATCAAGCGGTCCGTGCATTTTTTGACACAGCCATTGGCAAGAAGATGAGGGAAGCAACAAAAGTGATCCGCGAATCGCCGTTTAGTCTTGCATTGCCAACTGATGAAGTCTATCCAGCATGGAACAAAGAAGCAGCTCAAGAGACGGTGCTCGTACAAGGGGTCATTGACGTTATGATTGAGGACGAAGATGGATTAATTCTTCTCGACTATAAAACGGATCATCTTGGCCGATTCCCAACGCCCGAGGCGGCCGTCGCTGAATTAAAACAACGATACACGGTGCAAATCCGTTTGTATCAACGGGCGATTGAACAAATTTGGAAACGAAAAGTAATGCGTGCCGGGCTGTATGCATTCGATATCGGCTGTTTTGTCGATTTGACGAAAGGAGGCACAAGCAGATGAGACTGATGCACACGGCTGATTGGCATCTCGGGCGAACGCTGGAGGGACGCTCTCGAGAGGAAGAACAGGAACAGGTCATGGATGAGATTTGCACCATAGCGGACGATGCACACGTTGATGCTGTGCTTATGGCCGGCGATGTCTTTGACACGGTTAATCCGCCGGCAGCCAGTGAAGCGCTATTCTATGAGACGGCACTGCGGTTGTCAAATAACGGAAAACGTCCGGTACTGATCATTGCGGGAAACCACGACAGTCCGGAGCGCTTGGAGGCTTCACGGCCGCTGGCAGGAAGGCAAGCAATCACCATTATCGGGAAACCGGTTTTGAAACCATTAATTGTACCCATCGGGGCGACTGGCGAGACGCTTGTGCTTGGCAGCATTCCCTATCCTTCGGAATCGCGGCTCAATGAGTGTCTGAGTGAACGAAATGATGAAGAATCAATCAAAACCGCTTATAATGATCGCCTTGCCGAACTTTTTCAACAGCATGCCGCTGCGTTTAAATCGGATACGGTCAACATGTTGATGACTCATCTTTTTGCGGCGGGAGGTAAGGAATCCGATTCCGAACGGCCAATACAGGTCGGCGGCGCCTACACGGTTCATTCATCAGTATTTCCAAAATCGGCGCAGTATGTTGCGCTTGGGCATCTCCATCGTCCGCAGACTTTGGCCGATTCTGCGGTGCCGGCCCGCTACGCCGGTGCCCCACTTGCTTATAGTTTTTCGGAAGCCGGACAGGCCAAATCGGTAACGATTCTTGATGCGTCTCCAGGTTCGCCGATTGCGATGGAGCATATTGAACTCAGTTCCGGACGTCCGCTGGTGCGCTGGCGTGCGGAGAAGGGGCTTGAAGAAGTGCATCAATGGCTTGAAGAAGGCCGTGATGCAGAGGCATGGATTGATCTTGAGATTTGTCTAAATGAGGCAATGGATATGCATGATATTCAGGCGCTGCGCAAAACGCGGCCACATCTTGTAACGATACGACCAATCTATCAAAACAACTTAGTGGAACATGATCAGCAAGCGCGTTCCAAATTGCCCATTGATGAATTGTTTGTCCGCTTTTACAAGCAGCAAACGAACGGTGCGGTTCCAGGAAGCGAGCTTATCCACATGTTTATGCAGTTGATTGACGATCAAGCGGAACGTGAAGCGGCAGCAGGGAGTGACTTGCATGAAACCGATTGAATTGACCATAAGCGGGCTGAATAGTTTTCGCGAAGAACAGCGAATTGACTTTGAAGCACTCTGTGCGGACGGACTATTTGGTATCTTTGGACCGACCGGAAGCGGTAAATCGACAATACTTGACGGGATGACGCTCGCACTCTATGGTACGGTTGAGCGGGCGGCCAATAATACGAGCGGCATTTTGAATCAATTGGAGCAAAAGCTTTCAGTCGGTTTTACATTTGAACTTTCCGGCGAACGCACCGTTCGTTACCGTGCGGAGCGTAGTTATAAACGGATGAAGGACGGTGGACTGCGCCAAGCAAGCTGCCGATTGATTAAACTGGGTAAGGATAAGGCGGTCATTGCAGATAAAGAACGCGATCTGACTCAATCGATCCGAAAAATTCTTGGCTTAACGCATGACGATTTCACGCGTGCAGTCGTTTTGCCACAAGGCAAATTCGCTGAATTTTTGACCTTGAAGGGGAATGAACGACGCAAAATGTTACAGCGGCTTTTTCATTTAGAGAAATACGGCGATGAATTGTCCGCACGACTCAAACATGCCGCAGAGGAACGGAAGCAGCGCCTGCAGGTTATCGTTGAAAAACAGGCGGTGCTCGGCGATGCTTCGCACGAAGCGGTAAAGGCTGCCGAAGATCGATGCGCACAGATTGCAAACGAGCAAAAGCGGATTTTAGATGAACTCGAACACATTGAAAGGCAAAAAGCACATTTTGAGGACGTTCGCAGTCTTATCGATGAGAAGGATAATAAAACGCGTAAGCTCGAACAATTGAAACAGGAAAAGGATCATTATCATACGATCAAACGCGAGCTTGATCAAGACGAAGCTGCTGATCGGTTGGTGCCTTATTTGGAGGCCTTAGTTGATGCAGAGCGAGAAACAGCTGAGGCGAAACGACTCATGGCGGAAGTAAGCGGCCGGTATGAACAGACCAAAGCGGCTGTGCAAGCGACGGAAATGCAGCAAGCGCAAGCGAAACGGGCTTTAGATGATCAGCTGCCGAAGCATGAGCGTGACAGGCAGCGTCTGCTTCAAGGCGTCTCTGTTCAAAAGCAATTGCAAGAGGAGCTCAGCACTGTTGAGATTTTGAAGAGGAAGCGTTCAGAATTGAGGCAGAAAATTGACCGCGCACGGCTCACCGTACAGCAGCAGCAAGCGCAATGCGCGCAATTGAAAGAAATTCTAGAAACCAATGAAGAGAAGCGACTGGCACTCACCGTGGACAGTGAGCGCCGATTGCGCGTGCAGCATGCGCTCCAAGAGAAAAAAGAGATCGATAATCTGGATTTGTATCTTGAAGAGAAGCGAAGTGAATGGATCGGCCTGCGCGATCGACTGCGCAAACTTTCCGAACAGCAGGATCAATTAAAGCGCGAACAGAAGCAAGCCGAACAAAAAGCTGCCGTACTCGATGAGCAGAATCAATCGCTCTATAATCGAGCGGTACACGTTTCTCAGATGATTCGCTCTGCTCGAGCCTATATCGAGTATGAACGAAACAAAATGGAACAGGAACGTGAGAAGATTCACCGCCAAAACCTGTCACGGCAATTAGTGGACGCGCTGCGTGACGGTCAGCCCTGCCCGGTATGCGGCGGGCTGCATCACCCTCATCCTGCGCCTAACCAACCCATCTCAGAAGCACCCTTCGAAAAGCAGCGCTTAGCATTTGACAAGGCCGCGGAGCAGCTGAATCAAGCGCAACAGAAAATCGGTATTTATCGCGCGCAATTGGAACAGCAGGCGAAAGTATTGGCGGCATCTTCCGCGCAAGCAGATGCGCTCAATCGAGATCTCCGCGAAGATCAGCATGCTGACTTTGTAAAATGGGAACAGGATGGGTTGGAGACGTGTGTGGACCCTATTGAGCTTTCCGTTCGCGAACTGAAACAGGATCTTTTACATTTGGATGAGGCAACGGCTGCATCTCAGAATAAGCAGCTGAAACGTGATACGTTGCAGTCAACCTGTGCGGCACAGTTTACCATGTATCAGGAAAAGATGTGTTTGCTGGAGGAGCAGGCCACCGAAAAGCGCGCGTTACGTGATCAACTTTGGAACAAATGGACAGCGCAGTATGCTTCTCCTGAGCAGATGCAAGCTGAGGAACAGGAGATTGCATCTTCCGATAAGCAAAGTGAGCAGTTGCGCAAAGAAATTAGTCAATTAAAAGATCAGCTAAAGCCACTGGAGCTGATGCTTGAGAAAAATCTGCAAACGCTGCGCGCACTGGAGAGCAACTGGAGCGAGAGCAGCGGGCGGATGGAGGCGGCCGAAAAAGCGTTGCAGGGTTGTCGCAATCAGATGAAGGATTTGCAATTAAGTGAAGAAATGCCCCTTGAGCAGCTGGCATTGGATCTCGAGCAAGAAATAAAACGAATCAAGCAAGCGTTTGAGGAGAGCAGCCGTGCGGCAGAGCATGCACGGGAAGCCTACCATCTGGCGGATAAGAACGCTGCGAATGCAAAATCGCGATTTGAACGTGCAGAGCAGATACATCAGGAAAAGTTGCGCAAGTGGTCGAACCGTCTGGAGTCTTCTCAATTTGACACGCGCGAGGCGGTGATGAACGCTCACCTGAACGATGAAGAGCGCATGCATCGCGCAAATGAATGGGAGACTTATGTTGCGCAAAGCAGGAAGCTTGTATCGGAAATTGACGCGCTGTCCGAGCGAATTGGCGGCGAAGACGTTTCAAAAGAACAGCTCAATGAGATTCGGCAGAAATGGACGGAACGGAAAGAAAAAGGTCAAGAAGTCAGTCAAGCGCTGGGAGCGGCGAATAAAGAAAAGGAAACCTTGATAAAAAATCATGAGTTGTATCGCACGTTGGAATCGGAACGAAAGCTTAATCAAAAAGAATTGGATCAATTTGAAAAACTTCAGCGTGTTTTTCGAGGCAATGCTTTTGTTGAATTTGTCGCCGAGGAGCAGCTTCAGCAGGTTTGTGCTGCGGCATCAAGACGGCTTGGTGAGCTGACGCATGATCGATATGTCCTTGAGGTCGATGAGCAGAGCGGCTTCATCATCCGCGATAATGGGAACGGAGGCGTTTACCGTCCCGTCTCATCCTTATCTGGCGGAGAAACCTTTTTAACTTCGCTAGCACTTGCCCTCTCACTTTCGGAACAGATTCAGCTGCGGGGCAATGTGCCGCTGCAATTCTTCTTCCTGGACGAAGGCTTCGGTTCGCTTGATCCCGATCTCTTGGATACCGTGGTTACGGCACTGGAGAAACTGCATATGCGCCGTTTAGCAATTGGCGTCATTAGTCATGTGCCGGAAATGCGCGAACGGCTGCCGAGAAGGCTCATTGTTTCGCCCGCCGTACCGTCTGGACGAGGAAGCCGCGTCCACATGGAGATGCTGTAATCTTTTGAAGCAGCCAATCGAAACGACAGAATTGTTTTTCATGAGGGTGTCTCTTAACTTTGAGACACCCTTTCCTCATAGGTAAAGGAAATCTATGATTTTGAACACATGCTGAACTGGAAGCAGCGGTGCATCTTTGATCAAGCGACGATTCAGGATTGTTTGTAATAGAAAACAGCCAGCTGCGTTCGATCACGCAAAGCCAATTTTTCTAATATCGAACTGATGTAATTGCGCACCGTTCCCTCGCTCAGATAGAGTTCTTGCGCAATTTCACGATTTGATTTTCCATTTGCCACCAGCTTGATCATCGCGAGTTCGCGGCTGCTAAAATGATAATCGCTGAAGTTTGGCTGCTCGTTTGATTTCATCAGGGACGGTATCTTATCAATGATTGCGTCACCAAAGACGCGCTGACCGCTAAAAACGGCCTTGATTGCTGGAATAATACTTTCGAAATTTTGCTTGAGGATGTAGCCCTTAGCGCCGATACGCAGGGCTTCAATGATGTATTCATCATCTGAAAAGGTGGTTAAAAACAATACTTTCGCCTTAGGGTTTTGATTCATTAAACGTTTTGCAGCCTCAATTCCGGATAGGCCATCCATTCGAATATCAATTAAGAGCAGATCCGGACATAGCCTCTGGCAGAGGTGCAGGGCTTCAGCTCCTGAGTATCCCGAACCGACAACCCGAATCTCCGGATCAGTCTCCAGTATCGTATTCAGCGAAGAAACAACCAGTCGGTCATCATCCACAATGATCACGTTCATGATCTATTTTCCTCCTTAGGAATTGAGATAAAAAGCATAAAGCCATTTTTTTCGTTGATCGTGAAGATGCCGTGAAAGGCCTCCACGCGCTCTTGAATATTCTTCAACCCCATTCCTTGGTCCTGCCAATTGCCAGGCACTTGCCCATTGTCATGGATGATGAGCTGATAGAATGCCGGGTGCTCACGCAGCGTTGTTTCAGCATGAGTGGCGTTTGAATGCCGAACAATGTTGGACAAGGCCTCTTTAACAATTGAGATCAGTGCATAAGTGAGTTTGCTCCCGGGAGTGCGCTGCACCGAAAGGTCAAGGGTCATCGGACAGAACGTGAATTTTCGGATCAGCTTGTCGAGTTCATGCTGCAAATCGATTGACTCATCATGAAGATCATGAACGCTTTTGCGGATGCTTGTCATTGCTTCTGCTAAAGTGTCTTTCAGTTCGATCAGTCCGGCGGTTGTTTGCGGCTTTTGTGAGACGGCGAGCAAGGCACCGGTTTGCAACAACGCGCGCGACAGCAAATGGCCAACGTTGTCATGAATCTCTCGTGCGATGCGATTGCGTTCTCCTAGAGTTGCCATGGTCAGTTCGTTCGTTTGCTTTTTAAGCAGGTTCTGATTCTGACGCTTTAGCTTCCGAGCCATTTCTTTGGTCGTATCGCGCAAATAGTAATGACGGCGGATCAGCTGCGCCAACGCCTTTGTACGAAACCGCAGAAGTATGGAGAAAAGAAATAAGACGCAGAGTCCTAAATCAAGCTGCAGCGTGCCAAGCGGCCGGAACTTCAGAAAGGGAAGTAAAGCTAACAGACAGATCCACTGCTTTCTCGAATAAAACATGTCGTACAGTGCGAGTGGCAGAAACACACATAGCCAAGGCAAAAACAGGCTTATGAGCAAAAAGAAGCCGACAAGAAACATGTGGAGGCGTTCTTGATGGAAATAGCTAAGAAAGCAAGAAAAAATAATGGCCAGTAAAAATGGGAGTACATCATAAGCAAAGGGTTTTCCTGTCAGAAACAGAATAGAGCAGCTTAGGAGCAAGACCAGTTTATCGATAATCGAATTCATCGCGCATATCCATCCTGATTTATTCTTTTACTTCCTTTATTTAATCATGTTTCAGGCGTCCAAACAATTCACGGCTTCCGAATGATGACAAATGTCATAGCGATTGATGATTGGCGACACTGATGTGGCCGGCAGCGATCACTTAAACTAAAAGTAAACCGGAAGGGGGTTACCTCATGATGATTCATGTGAAAAATTTGCTGAAAAGGTATGGAGATCTTGTTGCGCTCGATCACTTGTCGCTGGATATAAAAGAAGGCGAAATCTTTGGCCTGCTTGGACCCAACGGATCGGGGAAAAGTACAGCCATTAATTGTATTTTGTCGCTGCTCAGCTTTGATAAAGGAGAAATCGAAATATTCGGCAAAAAAATGACTCCGGATGCTTATGAAAGCAAGCGCAACATTGGTATTGTGATGCAAAATGTCGCTGTTTTTGATGAGTTAACGGTCTATGAAAATATCGATTATTTTTGCGGCCTGTATGTGCACGATAAATCGGAAAGAAAGCGGCTTGTGGAAGAGGCGATTGATTTTGTTGAACTGGGGAACTTCAAAAAGTTTCATCCCAAAAAATTAAGCGGCGGTTTGCTGCGTCGACTAAACATTGCCTGCGGGATTGCACACCGGCCAAAACTGATTATCCTTGACGAGCCAACCGTTGCGGTCGACCCACAAAGTCGCAACAAAATACTCGAAGGCATCGCACGCTTAAATAAACAGGGAGCAACGATTGTTTATACCTCGCACTACATGGAGGAAGTCGAGCAGTTATGTTCACGAATTGCCATCTTGGACAAAGGACGGGTGATTGCATCCGGGACGCAGGAAGAGCTGAAAGCGATGATTACGCTTGGCGAGAAAATTACGATTGAAGCCTTCTCGATCAATGAGCAAGAACTACAACAGCTGCGAGAGCTTCCTGGCGTCCTCTCTGTTCAATGGATTGAAAAACGGCTGGTCATTAAGTCTGGAAAGAAAGCAGGAAGTCTTGAAGCGGTTCTTGATTTCCTAAAAACACACGAGATCGGGTTCGGACGTATTTACTCGGAACTGCCGACACTTAATGACGTCTTTCTTGAAATAACCGGCAAACAGCTCAGGGATTGAAGAGGAGGTTACGCCATGTTCGCACATATTTTTTTCTATCGTTTTAAATGCCTAATCAGGGATAAGCAGCTGGTATTTTGGACGCTTCTTTTTCCTATTTTGTTGGGAACCTTCTTTTACATGGCCTTCAGCAACCTGAACGATGAAGAATCGTTTCATCCGATTCATGCCGCGGTGGTACCGAGCGGCAACAGCCACTATGATGCATCGTTTGTAGAGGTTCTGCGCAGCGTCTCAAAAGGAAAAAATCGTTTGTTCACGATGAAAACAGCTGCCAGTCAGGCAGAAGCTGATCGATGGTTGAAGGCAGGGAAGATTGACGGTTATTTCTCAAGCGGCGAAACGATTCAATTAACGGTGAATGAATCCGGACTCAATCAGAGTATTATGAAAAGTTTCGTTGATCAATACCGTACAAACAGCGCTGCGGTAGCGCAGATTGCCAAGGACAATCCGAATGCGCTGCAAAACGGGTTGCTGCAAGACTTGAGCGATCGTCGCAGTTATGTAAAAGAGGTTTCCGGAAGCGGTGCGGAACCAAATAATGTATTGAATTACTTCTATGTTTTGATCGCGATGGCTTGTTTGTACGGAAGCTTCTGGGGATCGAAGGAAATCATGGACATTCAGGCAGACCAGACGGAGCGTGCCGCACGAATCAATACAGCACCGATTCATAAACTCAAGGCGTTTATTGCCGGCAGTCTGGCAGCATTGCTTATTCTTTTTACAGAAATTCTTATTCTGCTTGCTTATTTGCGGTTCGGACTGAAGATTGATTTTGGTCCGCGTGCAGGATTCGTGGTGCTTACCGCTCTGTTAGGAAGTATTCTCGGTATCTCATTTGGAGCTTTTATCAGTGCTGTCGTCAAGGCGGGAGAAGGGTTGAAAATTGCTTGTCTTATCTTCGTGACGATGGCTGGTTCTTTCCTGTCTGGGATGATGTATCAGAACATGAAATATATCGTTTCTCAGCATGTTCCGCTTCTTTCATGGCTTAATCCGGTCAATTTACTGACGGACGCTTTTTACGCGCTCTATTACTATGATAACTTGTACCGCTTTGCATTAAACGCGGGGATGATGGTCCTTTTTATCATTGTTTTCTGCGCGGGGACCTATCTGATCATCAGGAGGCGAAAATATGCCCGTCTTTAAAGTGTGTTTGAAAATTTTCCGGAAAAATTGGCTCTCGGTCTCGATCTATATCGTTATCTTTCTGGCGATCGCGCTTTTGATTTCAGCAACCAGTGTATCGGAACGGCCAACGACATTCTCGCAAAAGAAAGCACGAGTTGCCTTCATTGCAGAAGAACAGACCCCGCTTGTCAAAGGGTTTCGCAAGGAACTTTCGCGCAGTACGACGATTGTTGCCTTGCCGGACCAATCCGAGAAGCTTCAGGATGCGCTCTATTTTCGCCAGGTCACTTATATCCTGCGTATTCCTAAAGGATTTACAGAGAGCGTGCTCAGCGGTGGAAAAATGCAGCTGGAAAAAACGGTTGTACCGAATTCGATTGAGAACACCTATGTGGACCTCAATGTTGATCAGTATTGGAACCTTGCCCGCCTCTATGCGGCCCATGATCCGGGGATCAGTCAGAACGGCTTGGCCAGCCGCTTAAGAGCAAATTTATCCGGCACTACCCCGGTAGTCATGAAAACAGAAAACGCGGCGAAAACGTCAGACAGTTTCTCAATGTTCTATTTTAATTTCCTTGCTTATACATTGTCCGCAGTGCTGATTATGGGGATTTCGACAGCGATGATGGTCTTTCGAAGACGCGATTTGCGAATGCGTCACTATTGCTCGCCGCTGAAGCAAGCAAACGTCACGATGCAGCTTCTTGCAGCGAATTTGCTGTTTGCCGGCGCTTCATGGGCGGTATTGGTCGGTTTTTGTTTCCTTCTTGATCCGCAGAGCATCGTCACAATGAATATGCTCTATTTCCTGATCAATTCGCTTTTGTTTACCGGATGCATCGCAAGTCTCAGTTATCTGATCAGTACGGTCTTAAAGAGTCTTAATGCCGTCTCAGCGGTATGTAATTTGATCACATTGGGCACGTGTTTCATTAGCGGTGTTTTTGTTCCACAGGAATTTCTTAATAGCACCGTACTCAAAATTGCCAGCTTCACACCGACCTATTGGTATGTTCAAGCAAACACCAGGATCGCAAAATTAACGCATTTCTCATGGGACCACCTGGCACCGTCTTTGTACAGCATGTTAATCATGCTTGCTTTCACCGGAGCCTTCATCGCTATCGCTCTGGTCATTGGAAGAAGACAGCAAGCTACCAATTAACATGCAGCAAAGGATTCATAAAAGGATAAAAAAAATTCATCTTCAGTTCATTTTGGTTTTGTATGGTAAATAAAAGATTGGCGTGATTAGGTCTTAAGGCGTAGCGGCTTTAAGTCTGAGGGATCTAGTAGGCAAACGCAGAGTTTGTTTACAATGAATGAGGGTTGATTCATGTACCATAATTATACAGGAAAAGGTGGATTGAGTGGGTGCGAAAAATAATCGCGTTTTCAATGAAGAATAAGCTGGCGGTATGGCTGCTGACGCTCGTTGTCATTATCGGCGGGATCTATGCCGGTACAAATATGAAGATGGAAACGATGCCGAATTTTATCATACCTGTCGTCAGTGTTTCAACAGTGTATCAGGGCGCATCGCCGGATGAAGTTGACAACAGTGTGACCGAGCCGATTGAGCAGAAGCTTCAGGCACTGCCCGGCGTTCAGAATGTGAGTGCAACGTCGTCAACCGGTATGTCTGCAGTTGTTGTTGAATACGATTATAGTAAAGATATGGACAAAGCAACAGACGATATTAAAGAAGCGGTTGACCAGGTGAGCTTGCCTGATCAAGTATCGACGCCAAATGTTGCGCGCATCAGTATGGATTCGATGCCCGTTTACAGCTTAAGTGTTTCCGGCAAAGACATGTCGCTGGATCGGTTGAGCGACCGTGTCGAAAAGGATCTTCTTCCATCCATTCAAGGCGTTGACGGAATTTCTTCGGTCACGTTGTCTGGACAGCAAACAGAAAGTGTTCAAATCTCTTTTAAAGCAAATCAATTGAAGAAATACGGACTTTCTCAAGATACAGTCGTAAATTTGATTAAAGGAAATAACGTGTCGGCTCCGCTTGGCCTCTACACGATTGATCAGAGTCAGAAATCAATTGTTGTCAGCGGAAATATTAAATCTGTGAATGATCTGAAGGATATGCGGATCCCCTATACACCGCAACCAGCGCTTAGCGGGCAGGCACAACCGGGCACTGCTGCCCAGCAGCAAGCCGCGACCGGAGCGAGCACGCAGCAAAACGCGGGCCAGACTCAGCAGGATGCAAGCGCGCAAGCCGATTCAGCTTCAGGCGCCCAGCAAGCTGCAGCAATCAAACTGCCGACAGTCAAACTTTCTGAAGTGGCAAGTGTAACGCTCCAGAAGAAAGCTGAATCGATTTCCCGTACAAACGGTGAACGCTCCATCGGTTTGTCTGTTGTAAAAGGTCAAGATGCAAATACGGTTGACGTTGTGAATGACGTCAAAGCGAAAGTGGCAGCATTTAACAAGTCCTACCCAGACATTCAAACGGAATCAATGTTTGATCAGGGCCAACCAATCGAGCAGTCAGTAAAAACAATGGTGGAAAAAGCGATTTACGGTGCGCTATTTGCAATGCTGATCATTTTGCTTTTCCTGAGAAATATCCGCACGACCTTAATCTCGGTCATTTCCATCCCGCTTTCATTACTGATTGCTTTGATTGTGCTGAAACAAATGGATATTACGTTGAACGTTATGACACTTGGTGCGATGACGATTGCGATCGGGCGTGTTGTTGATGACTCTATAGTTGTCATCGAGAATATTTACCGGCGAATGTCGCTGTCTACAGAAAAACTAAGAGGTAGGGAATTAATCCGCGAAGCAACTCATGAAATGTTCATTCCAATTCTTTCTTCGACAATTGTAACGATTGCGGTGTTCTTGCCGATGGCTCTCGTATCAGGCGTTGTCGGGCAGATCTTTTGGCCGTTTGCCTTAACGATCGTCTTCTCCCTACTCGCTTCGCTTCTTGTCGCGATCACGATCGTTCCAATGCTTTCGAACAGTTTCTTTAAGAATGGTTTGAAGAAAAAGATCAATCATGAGGAAAAACCAGGAAAAATTGCCTCAGGCTATCGGAAAATCTTGAACGGCGCTTTGAACCACAAGATTCTTGTCTTTGGCGCTGCAGTACTTGTCTTTGCAGCAAGTTTGTTCCTCGTGCCGCATATCGGCGCAAGCTTCATGCCAAGCGACTCGGAAAAAGAATTAATTATTACGTATAATCCGGATCCGGGACAAACCGTCAAGGATACGCAAAGGGCTGCAGAGGAAGCTGAACGCTATTTAGAATCAAGCAAGTATATGGATAAAGTGCAATATTCGATTGGCGGCTACAGTTCTTCGGCAATGTTCCAATCATCCGATAATCAGGGGTTGTTCTTTGTTTCTTACAAAACAAGCACCCCAAATTTCGAGGATTTCCAGCAAAAGGTGCTGAAGGGCTTAAATGCCCGTGCCGATCATGGTCAGTTTAAATTCCAAGACTTTGGCTCCGGTTCAAGCTCGAATACGCTGACGCTCTATGTGTATGGCGATTCAATGAATCAGCTTCGCCCGGTAACAAGCGACGTCTTAGATGTCGTGAAAAAGGATAAAAATTTCACGGATGCGGACTCCAGTCTTTCAAAGGCTTACGATCAATACACGATTACAGCCGATCAAGCAAAACTTGGTCAGAATGGTATTGCTGCCGGACAAATTGCACAAACGCTGCTCGGATCAAGCGGCATGACCAATAATCGGGCACTAACAACAATCAAACGGAATGGCGATGACCTTAAGGTTTACTTGAAAACCACAGGCAATGCGAATGTGAAGTCGCTGGACGTACTGACCGACCAAACCGTTGCATCACCAACGGGTCAAAATGTGAAGATCAGTGATTTGGCAAAGGTTGAAAAAGGATCCTCACCGCAAACGATCACAAAACGTGACGGTAAGCTCTACGCTGAGATTTCGGCAAAGGTAACGGCAAAGAATGTATCCGGGGCAACTGCCGATTTGCAAGAGCAGATTGACAAACTGGATCTTCCAGATGGCGCCAGCGTATCTTTCTCGGGAGTAACCGAACAGATGAACGACTCCTTCAGTCAGCTCGGCTTCGCCATGCTCGCTGCGGTGATCATTGTCTACTTCGTACTCGTTGTTACCTTTGGCGGCGGATTGGCACCATTCGCCATTCTGTTCTCGCTGCCTTTCGCAATTATCGGAAGTTTGGTTGCCCTGCTGATTAGTGGCGAGACGATCAGTGTGTCGTCAATGATTGGCGCATTGATGCTGATCGGTATTGTTATTACCAACGCAGTTGTCTTAATTGACCGCGTCATCCACAAGGAAAAAGCAGGGTTAAGTACGCGCGAAGCATTGCTCGAAGCAGCCGGGACGCGTATCCGACCCATTTTGATGACAGCAATTGCCACCATCTGCGCGCTGCTGCCACTTGCATTCGGCATGGAAGGAAGCGGCGGTTTGATCTCTAAAGGATTGGCGGTTACCGTTATCGGCGGAATCACGAGTTCGACACTCTTGACCTTACTGATCGTGCCGATTGTCTATGAAGCATTGATGAAATTAAAACGTAAAATGACACATAAAGAAGAAACAACCGTACATGACTAACCGCATTCAAAAACTGCTTCGACGCATTTGCTCGAAGCAGTTTTTTTTAGCAGGTAAAGAATGATTATAATTTTGTTCCATCTTCAAACCAATAGACCAGTGTCTTGGCTGAAAGCGTAGGTCTCTGGCGCCTGCGGGATTGCCTTAGTTGATGTGTGCCAGCGAGTAACCGGAGCGACGATTTCAGCACCGAGAAGACACGAGTCCATCACACATGGCTGGAGATTAAGGACCAGGCGTAGCCAAGTTTTCTAATGAAAAATATGATTTTGCCTTGCGGTGCACTCGCGGTCGCACCCTATTGATGCGAGCGGCTGAAATGTCGAGCCATAGCGCGCATGGCATGTATTTAAAATTTGATTCACAAAAAATTTGAGCATCATTGTCCTCTGTGTTAATTTGGTACTAATAAGAAACAGACCGGCTGCCCTTGGCGTTCAGTCAGATTTGTTCTTAACTGAGAATAAGTGAGAGGACAGGCATGATGAAAGGAAAAACTTTTTATCAAGATTTGAAAGTAATGACCCTTGTAACCATCGGTGCGTTGCTGAACGCTGCTGCGATGAACTTATTTCTCATCCCGGCAAACGTATTGGCCGGAGGAGTTACAGGTATCGCCCAGTTGATCTCGGCACTGCTTGCGCCGACCTCGTTCCATTTGAGTACCGGTGTTCTGCTGCTGCTCTTAAATATTCCGGTTGCCTATGCCGGATGGATTAAGGTTGGACACCGCTTCACTTTATACAGTTCAATCAGTGTTGTGCTGACGACGCTGTTTATGGCAGTAATTCCGCTTCATCCATTAACAAACGATATTTTGCTGAATGCGGTTTTTGGCGGGGTTGTTCAGGCAATCGGCGTTGGCCTAACGTTGAAATTCGGCGCGTCAACCGGAGGCATGGACATTATCGCCATGATTCTGACACGCATGAAAGACCGTCCGATCGGTTTTTACATGTTTGCGTTGAACAGTTTAATTATTGTGTCTGCCGGATTCCTATTCGGTTGGCGGCGCGCGCTGTACACGTTGCTTCAGCTCTATGTCAGCATTCGGGTTATTGACGCGATTCACACAAGTTATGTGAAGTTGACCGCATGGGTGGTTACATCGAAGGCGTCGGAATTGCAGCGGGCAATTGCAACGCAAATGTATCGCGGGGTAACCAAAATACCCGCAAAAGGCGGCTACACCAATCAAGATAAAGATGTGCTTATGATTGTGCTGACCCGCTATGAGCTTTATCTGCTTAAGCGAATTATTAAGGAAATTGATCCGCGCGCATTCACCAACATTGTTGAAACCACGGACGTTTATGGATTGTTCGTGCGCAAGAAAGAATCGTGAGGATTAGTGAAAGACTTGTTCTTTTTTTCTCAATTTGGTACACTTTTTGTAACAATGATAAGGAGGTGGGTCGGTTGATGTTCATGAAGTGTCGCGCTCAGTTAGAGTCTTTTCTCTATATCGTTCGCGCGATTTTTGCGGTTGTTTTCTTCAAGGGACAAGTCTGCCCTTTTTTAGAAAACAATAGCAGTTCATGAACGTACGCGGACCCGCACAGCGGCTTATTTATTGCTTTATGGAATGAAATCCACGGGTGGATGTACGCCTGTGGATTTTTTTGCTTTGATCGCAATTGTTTTATAGAAAATGATGATTTAAATAATGCTCCCTAATAGGCAGTCCGTCTGCGCGGTTGTCCGCGAAAAGTAAGCAGTTTTTGCGACAATCTTAAGTTAAGGGGACGTGCGTATCATGATGATTTGTCATGCGGATCATATCCATAAAAATATAGCTGGGAATGAGATTTTACGCGATGTTTGTTTCTCAGTAAACGATCGTGAAAAGGTTGCACTTGTCGGAGCAAATGGAAGCGGGAAAACGACACTACTTAATCTGATCGCCGGACGCGACGTTGCGGACCGAGGGGCAGTCGCGATAAAGAACGGTGCTACAGTCGGCTATTTACAGCAGCTTCCGAACGGGGATGGGCAGTCCGTTCGTCAGTTTTTGATGAAAGCTTTTGCCGACTGTCTCAGCATCGAGAAAAAAGTGAAGGAATTGGAACAAATGCTTGCGCGATGTTTACCAAACCAACTGAAGCGGATGCTCGACCGTTATGCACGGCTTCAGGATGAATTTCAGAAATCAGGCGGTTATGAAATGGAGTATAAAATGGATCAGATCGCCGGCGGTCTTGGCATTCAGGAATTGCTGGATCACCCGTTTGATTCGCTCAGCGGCGGCGAACGCACGAAGGTCGGTCTTGCGCTTCAATTGTTGTCTGAGCCGGATTTTCTGCTGCTTGATGAACCAACAAACCATTTGGACATTATTTCGCTTGAATGGCTGGAATCGTTTATTCGGCAATACAAAGGAACGATTTTGCTGGTTTCCCATGATCGATTTTTTCTTGACCGCACGGTAAGTAAAGTGCTGGAGCTTGATGCTGGTGTTGCAGTATGTTATACGGGAAATTATTCCAGTTACGTTAAAGAGAAACAAAAAAGGCTCATGCTTGCCTTTGCAGCTTACACAGATCAACAGAAAAAAATCAAGAAAATGAAAGAGACAATCAA
Organism: Sporolactobacillus inulinus; assembly: GCF_006539285.1. GTDB lineage: Bacteria > Bacillota > Bacilli > Bacillales > Sporolactobacillaceae > Sporolactobacillus > Sporolactobacillus inulinus. The sequence continues at coordinate 8,114 of NZ_BJMS01000034.1, read as the reverse complement.
ACGGCTCAAGGAATGGGCGAATCAAGCGAAGCCGCCCAATGCTGGAATGCATCGCCGCGCGAAGAGCATGGAAAAAGCACTTGATCGCATGGAACGACTGAAACGTCCAAAAATGGGACAAGATCAAATGGCCCTAGATTTTGCCGCGAATACGCGAACAGGAGACCGCGTGCTCAGCTGCCGCAATTTGTCCATTGCTTACCATGGGGTCCAATTGCTCGATCATGTGTCTTTGGCTATTCGTTATCACGAGCGCGTCGCAATCTGCGGCCCCAATGGTTCCGGAAAAACGACCTTGATCCACTGTATGCTCGGCAAAAGAAAAGCTGATGAAGGCGAGGTGCGTCATGGAACAAATTTAAATATTGGCTTTTTATCACAGCATGTCTTCGAAAGCAAGGACGAGCGTGATCGCCGCGTGATTGATGTGTTTCGTGAACATGCCCGACTGACTGAAGGTGAAGCGCGTCATGAGCTGGCTAAATTCATGTTTTACGGATCGGACGTGTTTCGAAAAATTGGCACGCTCAGCGGCGGCGAACGCGTCAGAATCCGATTGGCTGATTTAATGATGAAGAAGATCAATGTGCTCGTACTCGACGAACCAACGAATCATTTGGATATCGATTCGCGCGAAGTACTCGAGGAAGCGGTAAACCAATTCAGCGGCACCGTACTTGCGGTCAGTCATGATCGTTACTTTTTGACGAACTGTTTTAACGAGATCTATTGGCTGCAAAATGGCCATTTGAATAAGGAAAGACACTTCTCGCAATTCGACCATTAACACGAAGAGACAGCAAAAGCCATCGTACTCTGAAAAGATACGATGGCTTTTGCTATTACTCCGTATTTTTGGCGAGCGCACGTTTCTGCTTCTCGTTGTTATAATAACGCATGACATGCGCTACATAGTCCGGGTCGCCATAACTGCTCCATTGGAGTTCACGCGCTTTCTGATCAGCATAGTGATGGGCAAGCTGCGGGCTGAATTTTCCACCATGCGCTTTGACATAATCAGCAAATCCAAGCCCAAAATTATAGCTCTGAAGCGCAAGCGAAGGGTCATTATCGGAACGGTTCAGTGCTCTTTTAAAATATTGGATGCCTGCGCGAATACTCTTCTCAGGAGTAGCAATTGAATTGCGCGGTTTCCCCAAGCTTTCCGATGCCTGCATCACATCGACGGCTTTCCCTTTAGATTCCTGCATCACAATCGCCATAATCAGATCGGTATAATCGCCGATCCCATATTCTTTTGCAACTTGGGTAATCGTCGGCCGATAAGCTTTGACGTCATCACTAATCACACGTTTGTCATTTAACAGCGGAACATGATCCGCTTGCGGACTGTACAAACTTGAAACAATGTACAGCAGAACAAAGGAAATCGCAATGAGCAGAGATGAGGATAGAATTATTTTTAGCGTTTGACGTATCATGAACTTCTCTGCCTTTTCTTCTCTTTACTTACTATAAAGTTCAATGAAATACGCCGCTTTTCGACCGTCTAAGTGAAAGAAACTTAATTGATGATTCATTGAACGCGTACATCTTAGGCGAATGACTCACATGCTTTTCGTTGCTGCATAAGATGAAAAAGAGGTCAATGCCTAACCACGGCAGGAAAGGATGACATGATGAATGTGCGGAATTACAGGCTGGATTGATTGGCATCGGGATTTAAGCAGCCAGCAAGATACGATTGCCCATATGGCTCATACCTTGGATCATCGCGGTCCGGATGATTTAAATACATGGCTTGCGCCGCATGCGGCGCTCGGCCACGCGCGTCTGGTTGTTGTTGATCCTAAGGGCGGATGTCAGCCAATGAAAAAGACGGTTAACGGACAGGACTATGTTTTGGTTTACAATGGCGAGCTCTACAATACGGAGGAGATTCGATCGGATCTGCTTGAAAAAGGATACACCTTTAAAGGGCATTCCGATACGGAGGTACTGCTAACCGCTTATATTGAATGGCGCGAGCAGTGTGTGGATCATTTCAATGGCATTTTTGCCTTCGCAATTTGGGATACAGCACGTGACTTGCTGTTCGGCGCACGTGATCGCATGGGCGTAAAACCGTTCTTTTACGCTGAGTCCGGCGGCAGGCTGATTTATGGGTCGGAAATAAAAGCGATTTTAGCTCATCCGGATATGAAGGCGGAAATTGATCGTGAAGGGTTATGCGAGGTTTTCGGTCTTGGACCGTCACGGACGCCCGGTCATGGCGTCTATGTAGGCATTCATGATTTACGTCCGGCCCATGCGTTTACGTACACGAGAAATGGAATGAAAATATGGCGGTACTGGAATGTGGTAAGTCATGAGCATACGGACAGTCTTGAAGAGACGATCGCCCATATCCGCTATTTGGTCACTGATGCAGTGAGAAGGCAGCTTTATGCAGATGTACCGGTGGCAACATTTCTATCCGGAGGTCTTGATTCAAGCGGAATCTCAGCAATTGCTGCAGAATATTTTAAAGAACAGAAACGCCCGGCACTTCATACGTTCTCGATTGATTATGTAGGCAATGACCAATATTTCCATACAAGTAAATTTCAGCCGAACAGCGATGCACCGTTTATTGACGAGGTTTCCAAGTATTTGGGGACGGTGCATCATAATCTGATCATCGACAATGAGCATCTTGTCTCTTATTTGAAACGGGCGATTCAAGTACGCGATATGCCCGGTTATGCGGATGTGGATTCCTCTTTGCTTTGGTTGTGTGAACAAATCCGAAAAGATTTCACGGTTGCCCTTTCCGGTGAGTGTGCCGATGAAATCTTTGGCGGCTATCCGTGGTTCCACAGCCCGGAAACGTCTGCTAAGGAAGGCTTTCCGTGGATGCGTTCGATTGATGCCCGCCAAGACTTGCTCAACAGCAAATGGGGGAGCAGGCTCAACTTAAAAGAATACGAGCTGGAGCGCTTTAATGAAACCATTGCCGAAACACCTCGGCTCGAGGGTGAATCGGCAATTGACGCCAAGCGTCGCGAATTGTTCTATCTCAATATGAATTGGTTTATGACGGCGCTTCTTGATCGTAAAGACCGCATGAGTATGGGGGCGAGCTTAGAAGTGCGCGTGCCGTTCGCCGACCATCGAATCGTGCAGTATCTGTGGAACGTGCCGTGGGATATGAAAATGCTCGGCGGTCATGAAAAAGGGATTCTGCGTGCCGCACTTAAGGGGTATCTTCCTGATGATGTACTGTATCGTAAGAAAAGCCCTTATCCAAAAACGTATCATCCAAAGTATACGCAAGCCGTTTCCGAATGGCTGCAAAAAGTCATTGATACACCAAGTTCGCCTTTGCTTGAACTTGTTGACAAGCAGAAGCTTCAGGACTTGATTGATTCGAAAGGCGATTCATTTAAGGCGCCTTGGTTTGGGCAGCTGATGTCCGGTCCACAGTTGATTGCCCATATGGCGCAGATGAATGAATGGTTGAAAACCTATAATGTCAATATCCTTGATCGCTAAAAAATAGAATCCCTCAGGCCAACGCTTGAGGGATTTTATCTACATACGAATTGAAAAAATGGAGCAACCAGGTGCGGATTATAGATCGCACTGCTCAAAAGTAATTCAAGCAATGTGATGCGATCGCTCCAAAAAAACCGATCCACTCTTTTTGTGGTTATCGTTTGCTGGTCAGGTGGAGCATGCACGCGTATGCAAAGCAAAATGGCGCATTTGATGCGTTAAAGATGGGATAGCAGAATTTGGTGTTATTAAATATTACATAGTATGTTATTATTAACGACATATGGTGTCTGCTGTCTAGACATCATACTCTATTTGTGTAAGAATGACAGAATAGTAGTTGGAAATTATTTTCGAGGGAGGATCGTTGCCGTTCCTGTTCAGTGTCTTCATTTATTTCATAAATCTTTTTATGATGGGGGAGAAAGTCATGTTAGGGTTTCTGCAAAGAATAGGAAAGTCACTGATGCTTCCTATCGCGGCACTGCCTGCAGCGGCACTGCTCTTGCGTTTGGGGCAGCCGGATCTGCTGAATATACCGTTTATTGCAGCTGCCGGTAATGCAATTTTTACCAACCTCGCACTAATTTTTGCGATTGGCATAGCAGTAGGTTTTGCCAAGGATAATAATGGCGCGGCCGCACTTGCCGGGGCGATGGGTTTTTTTGTACTGAGTGCCTGTGCGACTTCATTGAATAAAACGATTAATCTTGGCGTACTCGGAGGCATTGTAGCCGGGATGCTCTATAACCGCTATCATACGATAAAATTACCGGACTGGCTTGCATTCTTCGGCGGACGGCGTTTTGTTCCAATAGTAACGTCCGGCGCCATGCTTGTACTTGGATTTGCTTTTGGCTATGTCTGGCCATTCGTGCAACTGGGTATGTCTCATCTGGCAACGTGGATCTATGATGCCGGCGTTTTCGGTGCAGCAATCTATGGTCTGCTGAACCGGCTTCTGCTCCCGCTTGGTCTGCATCATGTAATCAATACATTGGTTTGGTTTGAATTTGGTACTTATAAAGGACTTCATGGAGAGATTACCCGTTTTCTCAATGGGGATCCGTCAGCAGGGCTGCTGCTCTCCGGGTATTTTCCGATCATGATGTTCGGATTGCCGGCCGCGTGCTTTGCCATGATTGCGGCGGCAAAAAAAGAGAAACGTAAGGCAGTTAGCGGAATGCTGGCCGGGATTGCGCTGACTTCCTTTGTCACCGGGGTTACTGAGCCGATTGAATTTTCGTTCATGTTCCTTGCGCCTGTTCTTTATGTCCTTCATGCAGTGTTAACGGCGATTTCGATGGCGGTCACGTACTCTTTGGGGATTCATGATGGATTCGGATTCTCTGCAGGTGCGATTGATTATATCCTCAACTATCGGATTGCACAGAAGCCGCTGCTGCTGTTTTTTATCGGCTTGATCTTCGCTGCGCTCTATTTTGTCGTCTTTTACTTCGCAATCAAATGGTTCAATCTGAAGACACCTGGACGTGAAGATGATGATTTGATAGAAGATGGCGGAGAATCGATGAGTGCGGTTGATGCGGGTGATAAGTACGAAGTGATGGCCGCTCGATTGATTCATGACATTGGTGGAAAACAAAACATCACAACGATTGATCACTGCACAACACGGCTGCGGCTTAATGTTGTTGATTCGAGTGTTGCGGATGCCCCAGCAATCAAGCGGCATGGCGCACATGGCGTAATCAAGCTTAACAAGACGAATTTACAGATTATTATTGGTACCGATGTGGAATTTGTTGCGGATTCAATGCGGCAACAGCTTGCTCATGGTGCTCCGGAGCTTCCAAATGATGTACATGAAGCCCCTGATGAATCAACCGTGGAATTGGCTACGGTGACCGTTGGTGCCGAATCCGTTTGTGCACCGATTCAAGGGACGCTGCTTCCGATTACCGATGTTCCGGATAAGGTTTTCTCTGAAAAGATGATGGGTGACGGTTTTGCTATTGATCCGGATGAAGGTCTAGTTGTATCGCCTGTTGACGGAAAAGTAAGCGGCGTATTCCCAACCAAACATGCCATTGGATTGACCGGAAGCGATGGTCTGGAAATTTTGATCCATGTCGGTTTGGATACCGTTAAATTGAGCGGAGAAGGATTTATCAATTACGTAAACGAAGGAGATGCGGTTGTGAAAGGTCAGAAACTGATGTCCTTTGATATTCCGCTCATTAAGAATAAAGTTCCTTCCCTTGTTACACCCATTATCTTTACCAATCTTGATGCAGCGAAACATGTTGTCTTAAAGAAAAGTGGTAAAGTGGCTAAGAATGAGTCCGATATCATTACGTTTGCTTAATCAAACGATAAATGGAACAAGCCTGCGCCGAGACACGGCGCAGGCTTGTTGTTTTCATGGTGAAGGAAAAACTTTATACTGGCTGGCATTTATATTCGTTATCTCAAAACGGGTTGCTGATTTCTGCCAATAGATTCTCGATTTTCGGCAATAGCCCGTCCCATGCAGCGTCCGGAGTCTTACAAACCGTTAAAAAGTTATGATAGCCGAACAAGCTGACAATTCCCTCTATATGAATTAATCCATTTAAAATCGGAGAGGCGGGTGTGTCACTTTTTATAATTTCAATACGATCGGTAAATAGCGGCTGATCAGCGGTGAATTTCATAGCGTTTGGATTTGGCGTTGAGGAAGCAGTAAAATGCATAATCGAATTCCTTTCTCTATAGCACAATATTTTCTCTATTATATAGCATATTTCATTGTATTGGTTTATTCAAGACTCTTGATTTATAACGTTGGAGGTGAAATAGGTGCTCGATTCGGTTATACTAAATGTATTCCGAAAAGGGAAGGAGGGGGATCACGGTGGCTGAAAACAGTACCAATGAAGAACTGAAAGATCGCATCCTTGAGGCACTGGAAAATGTTATCGATCCAGAATTAGGTGTCGATATCGTTAATTTAGGTCTCGTCTATGGTGTCGATATAGATGAAGAGAATAACGTTATCATTGAGATGACATTAACGTTCATGGGTTGTCCATTGTCTGCGACCCTATCCTATGACGTAAAACGTACACTTAGTGAGATTGATGAAGTCAATCAAGTCGAAGTTAATTTTGTCTGGGATCCACCTTGGACGAAGGAACGCATGTCGCGTTATGCGCGCATTGCACTTGGGCTTTCTGAATAAAGGTGATCATGTAATCCGGAGCGGGGCACTGTCCTCTGCTCCGGATTTTCTTACACTTGCGTAGCGATTACTTAGATTGGCTTTTGTCTTTGCATCAAAAGAATCATCTTGGTCGATCAAGCATAACGTCTAATGAATAAGTGAATTGAATGCGCGGTCTGTAGAATCGAAGGAAGGAGCGATGGGGATGCAGGAGACTGTGGTTTTCGGCGGATTATCAGCTGCCGGTTTTTCGCTCTCTGAAGCAATGCTGAATTCAGGCAATCAAGTCCTCTCGATTAGCTCTGCGGTTTCGAAAAAGGAAAAGGAAAAAGAAGAAGATAACCAACTTTATTTAGGTCGCAATGCCCTTTTTCACCATGTCCCTAAAGGATTTGATCGATGTGAAGGAAAACCGCTTATCGTTGCCGACACGTTTCGGATTAATCCGGAGTATAATCGCGCGCTACAAGAAAAGCTTACGCTGCTCCTTAAAACGGTTCGACCGATTAAGCGGCTTATTTTCGTATCTTCTCTTGAGTCCGTACAAGAGCGGAATGATTACAGTAAAGTGAAGGCTGTGGCGGGCAGCCGGGTAGCCAATGATACAGAAGCGTTTTTCATTCAAGTCCTTAAAGAGATCGGGCAAAAAGATGCACTCATCTTTCGTACCGATTTAAATGAATTAATGGCGACAAAAGGCGGTGAATCTGCTGCAGGTTTATTTTTAGGTATGCTTGAAGCCAAACATGCTGGACTTGATATCGTTGCCTACAGCAGCAAGGCGGGAGCAGAGGCCCCAATAAACAGCGGAATGCGCCACTTGCTTCCGCCTCCTTACCACAAACTCCTATAATCTCTTTTTTTGCGTTTGAAACCTATCTGATCCAAATACAGTAATAAGGAAAGAACCCTGTCGGTCCTTTCCTTATTTATGCGGTCAGCTTATGATTTTTTAAAGAAGTTAAGCAGAGGAGACAGCTGCTTTATCGCTGGAGCAGTCTGGTTAATTACATTGACGAGCTGCGATGCACCGTTCATCATTTTCCCAACGTCAATATGTCCATCCTGTCCGAGAAACGGCTTTAAAAAACCTGCCGGTGGATGTGGTGCCTGTTGTTGCATGGGTGCACCGGGTGGCGGCATCTGCGGTTGCCCACTGCTTGCCTGCCAGCCGCCGTTCTGATAGAATGCTTGTGGCGGCTGGTACGGTTGCTGCTGCATTGGCGGGACTTGCGAGCCGAACATCATGTAAGTAAACGGATCAAAGTGGCTGTCTCTCGGGTTATGACTTGGCTGTACCAAGAGGCTCCCCTCCTTCTTATGGGGTTTTTTAGAGCTTTGGGTTTTTCTCACTCTTATTCTATGCTCTTGGTTAATGGTTGGTGCGCAGCATTCGCCCGCAAGTAAGATGCTTGTTGGACAAATGTTTTGTAGTGTATTATTGTATTTA
>NZ_BJMS01000033.1 GCF_006539285.1 Sporolactobacillus inulinus | reverse complement strand
TGGCCTATTACGATGGCCGCCTTCATTTGTACACCTTAGATATAAAATCATATTTTTTCAGGCAAACGTAAGCACTTTGTTCCGTTTGCCTACTGCACTCGAAGAGGACACGCTGCCTTATCACCGTGTAGTGAACGAGTAAGGGATTGGCAACATGAAACAAGTTGGACCGAAATATGTTTGTGAGGGAATTGATACATACAGCCGGACACCCGCCTGCAAGTTCGGATGTATCCCGATGGTTAAAAAAAGCCGCTGTACTAAAAAATGATTAGTACAACGGCTTTCCTAACAATTAAGTTAGTGTATGAGTCTTTTAATCTGGTTAATTTCTGATCAGGTAATCGAATGCACCGAGAGCAGCGGTTGCTCCTGACCCCATTGAAATGATGATTTGTTTATAGGGACTGTTGGTGCAATCACCTGCGGCATACAATCCGGGAACACTGGTTGCGCCGTACTTATCGACAATGATCTCGCCGACGCGTGTACGCTCAACAGTTCCTTCTAACCAATCGGTATTTGGTACAAGACCGATTTGAACAAATACGCCTTGTAATTCGATATGTGTTTCATCTTGGGTTGCGCGATCAACACAGGTAATGCCGGTTACTTTATCGGTACCGTTGATTTCTTTTGTTTGAACGTTCTTTAAGACGGTAACATTAGGGAGGCTGTAAAGACGTTTCTGCAGCACTTCATCAGCTTTGAGCTCTGGCATGAATTCAAGAACGGTCACATGTTTTACAATACCTGCTAGGTCAATAGCGGCTTCAATGCCGGAATTACCACCGCCGATAACGGCTACGTCTTTTCCTTCAAATAAAGGACCGTCACAATGTGGGCAATAAGCGACCCCTTTGTTTTTGAATTCTTGTTCACCGGGTACGTTAACATTGCGCCAACGTGCGCCGGTGGATAGAATGACGGCTTTACTTTTGAGCACCGCACCGCTCTCAAGTTCTACTTCAAAAAGATCGTTCTTTTTGATATCCTTGGCGCGCTGAAGGTTCATGACGTCGACATCATAGTCCTTAACATGTTCTTCAAGACTGGCTGCGAGTTTTGGACCTTCAGTATGTTTCACACTAATAAAGTTGTCGATACCCAATGTTTCCTGAATCTGGCCACCGAAGCGTTCCGCAACAACCCCTGTACGCAATCCTTTTCGTGCGGTATAAATCGCCGCACTTGCCCCTGAAGGACCGCCACCAACAACGAGTACATCAAAAGGATCTTTATTTGAAAGCGCTGATGAATCGGGTGCGCTGCCTAGTTTGGCAAGAATTTCTTCAAGCGAGATTCGACCGCCGTTGAAGAACTCACCATTTAAGTAAACCGCCGGCACGGCCATAATGTTCTTGCTTTCTGCTTCTTCTTTAAAGGATGCCCCATCAATCATCGTATTTGAGATGTTGGGGTTCAGAAGGCTCATCACGTTTAATGCCTGAATAACATCAGGGCAATTGTGACAGCTGAGGCTGACGTAAGTTTCAAAGTGGTATTCACCGCTTATCTTCTTAATTTGATCAATGACGCCCTGATCAACCTTTGGCGCCCTTCCGCTCACCTGCAACAAGGCCAATACGAGTGATGTAAATTCGTGACCAAGAGGAATACCTGCGAACGTGATGCCGGTATCTTCTCCAGGACGGTTGACACTGAAGCTTGGCGTTCTTGGAAGCGATGCTTTTTCAACCGTGATTTGGGAAGATAAGGAAGCGATCTCGTCGATAAAAGCCAACAGGTCCTTTGACAATTGATCAGATCCGGCACTGACTTTAAGCTGAACGTTACCTTCCATGAGTTGAAGGTATTGGTTTAATTGATTCTTAATAGCTGCTTCGAGCACCATTGGTACACCTCTTAAAGCTTTCCGACAAGATCAAGGCTCGGTTTCAGTGTTTCAGAACCTTCTTGCCATTTAGCCGGACAAACTTCACCAGGGTTCTTACGAACATATTGAGCGGCCTTGATTTTATTAATAAGAGTACTTGCATCACGGCCGATACCGTCTGCGTTAATTTCGGCAGTTTGGATAATGCCGTCCGGATCGACGATAAACGTACCGCGGTCAGCAAGACCTGCTTCTTCGTTTAAAACATCGAAGTTGCGGGAGATTGTTTGCGATGGATCGCCGATCATGGTGTATTGGATTTTTGCGATCTTTTCTGAAGCATCGTGCCATCCTTTATGTGTAAAATGAGTGTCCGTTGAAACGGAATAAACTTCAACACCCAGTTTCTTTAGCGTATCATATTCAGTTTGCAGATCTTCAAGTTCAGTCGGACATACGAAGGAAAAGTCTGCCGGATAAAAGCAAACGACACTCCACTGACCCTTTAGCGTTTCTTCAGAGACGTCAATGAACTCACCATTTTTGTAAGCTTTTGCTTGGAACGGTTGTACTTCAGACCCAATAATGGACATAATTAATCTTCCTCCTAAAAGTGGTTTTGGTTGTATTGATTATAACTGATCTATCTATAATTATTATCAATGTAAATTAATTATTGATTAAGATACGTTCTATTGTCAAGTGAAACACTCTCAGCCTTATTTTTGTTGTGGTAACCGTAATAGATGCTGAAAGAATAAACGGTAGAGGATGAAAAGAAATTTCTTTATTTGTAGCGTGCCACGGATTGAATGGTCGGTAAATGATACCATTGTCAATTACTTGACAAGTTAGCTTATTGCCTGAAATCCAAGACCTTTTCCTTGTTCATAAACAATGTGTACCATAATGAATCTTATTATTCATTCATTGTTTTTTTGACACTTTGGAATTTAGTGATGATGGGTAGAGATATCTGAACGGAGTAAAAAGTGAAGATCACAAATGGAAAAGAGCGGATGTCACAAAAGGTTGTTGAACGTATACTGCGTTCCGGCTGCCGCTTTCCATAGACTTTTAAGACAGCCCCAGGGAGGCAGAAGAAATTGTGCAGGTTCAAAACCAAACAACGATATAGGTCATTGATAACTTTTCTAAATTGGATTACGGTGTTGTAGCTACTGTGAATTTATTTTCATCCTTGGATAGGAGGAGGGATTGGTTAGGTTACACTTAATTGGACAAATAAATTAAGGTCATGTACACTTGGTTCAACTATTTACCGGACATATGAAAAAGGAACGAAGAACTTTTTCAAAAGAGTTCAGAGAAAAGGCAACTCACATGCACCACATCTTTCCTAAAAATCAATTTGAGGAAATAAAATGAAGCGTTAGGTTTAAAGCCCAATGCTTCATTTTGCCTCTTAAATAACTACGGAGAACCGTATCGATATCAACACTGAATTAAGGAGGTAACGTGGATGAATGCACTTTTAGTACTAGATCCTCAAATTGGTATACTTAAAAAGAAAGATTTCTCGGAGGAACTAACCAGAATCAGAACTATTATTAGTGATTTTAAAGATAGGGATCAGTTAGTTGTATTATTCCAACACATTGACTCTGCAGATAAATTCCCTAATAGTCCGCTTGTAGAAGGATCAAAAGGTAGCAAAATATTTCCTGAATTTATTAAGTTAGCTGATTATATTGTTCCAAAAAGAACACCAAGTGGCTTTATGAATACTGAATTACAAAATATTTTGCAAAAATCAAATGTGAATCATGTTTTTGTTGTAGGGTTTAATACTGAATATTGTTGTTTGTTCACATCGCTAGGAGCTTTCGAAAAAGGATTTGATGTCACATTTATTGAAGATGCCACAGGAACTGTTAACGATGAAAAAACATATGAGATGCCTGGATTAGATATTAGAGATATGGTAGGATCAATTCTTAATTGGTCCAGGGTGATTGAAGTTCTATACTATGCTGACTATGTTGAAAAATATGGGCACAAACGAAACCGGTGAATTCGGGTGAGGTCTGATCTCATTGGTTATGGGATGGTCAGCCTAAGCCCCGATCTGAAAAATTGACGGAATAAATTCGCTTAATTAGTAAAAAGGATAAAAACTAGCTTCAATAGACGGAGAGATTCCGCCTATTTACTCGAAAAACGTGAAAATGGGGCTTTTTGCTTTACATAGTCGGAAAACATCCCCTTATATACCCCGAAACAAGCCCCATTCTGCATTTAATCGGAAAACCTCCGCTTATTTAACTTTTTGCTAGTGACTTAATTAAGGACAAAACTTCTTATCTAACATTGCGAGACAGGTTGACTTAGCGTTCTTTTTATATTTCAAAAATCCAAGGGAACCTCATTTTGCTACGTCACGGTTAACCGTTATCATAAATAAATGTGGTTTTACCAAACACAGTCTTGTAAAATCGTTTTGTTACGATACACTTTTTATGAGAGAGACAGTCTTAAATGATGTCCGAGCACGCACGGAGCAAAGTCTAGAAAAAAAACTCAACGAGAACTGCTGGGACATTAGGAATTGTTGTAGATCCCCGTTGCACCCTTAGCTAAATGTGGTTATCGTAAATAAACAAAGTGTTGGAGATGGAATCGTGAGCATAAAAAAACAAAGCCAGCGAACCTGGCTTATCTTGCTATTTGCCATTTTATTAATCTCTGCCTGCCTTCGTGCGCCCTTTACCGCTGTTGGTGCCTTGATTCATCTGATTCAGAACGATACAGGTCTTAACGGAACGCTGAGCGGATTGCTGACTTCGCTGCCCATGTTCGCTTTTGCCTTTATTGCGCCGATCACGCCGCGTTTCGTTCGTCGATGGGGCATGGTGCGTATGCTGTTCGCCAGTATGGCTGGGCTGACGGCAGGCATTCTGGTTCGCTCGCTGGTTCCAGGTGTTTTCGGTTTGTTCATCGGGACAGCACTTTTGGGCGTAGCCATCGCAGCCGGGAACGTTATTCTGCCGAGTTTTATTCAATATCGCTTTCGGAAGCAGATCGGTTTAATGACCGGTGTCTATTTAGTATCCATGGCACTTTGGGCAGGTGTCAGCTCTGGATTCAGTCTTCCGCTTGCTGTAAGCGGGCATCTTGGCTGGAAAGGCAGTCTGCTCATCTGGTGCCTGATGTCCCTGTTTGCACTCATTGCTCTGGCTCCTTTTCTGCGTGAGCGGAATGGAGAATGGAAGGCCTCTTCGCCGGAAAAAGAGAACAGTGAGCTAGCGGGTTCAATCTGGTGCTCTAAGTTAGCTTGGTGCGTGACGCTTTATATGGGCACTCAGTCCATTCTCTTTTATACCGTGTTGGCTTGGCTTCCCTCTATGCTGAACGCACAAGGGCTGTCGATGGATCAGGGCGGTTTATTGCTGCTGGTCATTCAGATTGTTTCCCTACCGACTTCCTTTTTGGCCCCTGTCCTTGCAAGTCGCGCAAAGAGTCAGACAAAGCTTGTTGTAACATCTGGCATCATTTATGTGATCGCGTTTACCGGTTTGCTTACCGGGCATTGGATCCTGCTCTGGTCTATCTTGATTGGGCTTGGCAGCGGCGCTTCGTTCAGTTTTGCCATTTCACTTTTCAATCTGCGGACAAATACGGCAGAAGAAAGTATAAAACTTTCCGGAATGGCACAATCCGTCGGTTATCTGATGGCCGCGGTCGCACCGGTTATCTGATGGCCGCGGTCGCACCGGTTGTCACTGGCTATATCCACGACCTTTCCGGCAGCTGGGAAGCAACTAAAATCTTCCTTCTTATCTGTTCCGTTTTGCTAACCGTGTTGGCTTTTGGCGTCGGTCGAGATCACAAAGTTCATTTGGTTGCACGCAGAAGATCCTGAGGATGGGCACCGTATCATGAGTAAGATTAAATAAAAAATAGAAAGATCTATTTGTATATGCAGTTGTTTTGATACAATTAAAGGTATTGGCATAGGGATATAGAAAAATCATTTTACTACGTCATTGTTTCCTCTGTAATGACCACATCATTCTCCTTTAGTCATGATTTAGCGGTTCGAGATACGGATCAGGTTTCGCTTTTAATAAGACCATTTTTTTTATATCAGTCATTTTCAAGGTTAGGCAGGTGAACAATTAGTGGAAGCACAGCAAAATCAAGTGAACGGCAAATCGATTGCAGCGTTGGTTTTAGGGATTACCGCGATTATCATTCCTTATGTGGGGTTAATCTTGGGTATTCTCGGCATCATTTTTTCAAAGAAAGCACTGAATGAAATTGCTCAATATGGCCAGCAAGGCCGAGGAATGGCCATTGCCGGTTTAGTCACCAGCATCATTTCCGTAGCGATCTATGCACTGATTATCTTTTTTATCGTGATTGTTGCAGGCGTTGCAGCCAATCTAGGGTGAATTCGATGAAAAATCCTTTAGCCACCGATATAGAGGTTTTTTATTCGATCAGAAAGCATCTGATTTTCAGTAAAGCAAAGGGTTGTGAATCAAATGCGTAAGTACTTGAGAGCCTGTAGTCGCGTCGTGTTGATGCGAGCAGTGACATGTTGTTCAAGTGTAAGGGTGATGAACCCAAGCCGTTAGCAGAGTGGTGCTGAGGGACTCGGTTTGCCTGGTTATTCAACTAATGCGAGGGAAGATGAGCGCGCTTATTGCTTTCCTTTCCTTCCTTTTGATTTTTTTCTTTTAAACGAATTAGGGACGAGATGTTGGAGAATTAGGGGGTCGCATGCAAAAAAACGGGCGCAAAGACCAACTTCAATCAATGAAAGCTAAGATTTTTTTGGCGGCGGCGGTTCTGACTGCAGCAGCGGCTGCATGCAGAGTGGCCGGAACAATGGTCGGTAATTATTTTTACCGTCTGGCTATTGCTCGGGAGAAGTCGCCGCGGCGTGAAAATCTTGATCCGGGCGGTGCGAAGGTCGCCGTTCCGCCAGTGATACAGAGCCGCTTAAATGAGCGGGAAGCAGCGAAGAAACAGTTCCTTCGTGATTGCCCGCCGACCGACCTGTTTATGCGATCATCGGATGGGTTGAACCTGCACGCATTCCGATTTGAGCCGCATCCGAACACTCATCACTGGATCATCCTGCTGCATGGTTATATGGATGAGGCTTCGAAAATGTTTTATTATGCTTCTGTTTTTGCTGATCATGGCTATAATGCGCTTGTTCCCAACTTGCGCGGAGCGGGACGAAGTGAAGGGGACTACATCGGCATGGGCTGGAATGACCGTCTCGATGTCGTGGGGTGGATCAATCGGCTTGTTGCGCACGACCCTAAGGCTAAGATTGTCGTTTTCGGCGTTTCCATGGGCGGCGCAACGGCGATGATGACGGCCGGCGAGAAGCTTCCGCCAAACGTTTGCTGCGTGATTGAAGACTGCGGCTATACGTCCGTGGCGGATGAATTTGCCTATGAACTGCGCAATCTGTTTCGGCTTCCTGCCTTTCCCATTTTGCGATTGGCGGATCGAGCGACGCGTTCACGTGCGGGGTATGGCATTTATGAAGCCTCGGCAATCGAACAAGTGAAGAAGGCAAACGTACCGATCTTGTTCATTCATGGCGACAACGACACGTTTGTCCCAACCCCTATGGTGCACAAAGTCTATGAAGCGGCAGCAGGCGAGAAGGAGCTTCTACTTGTGAAGAAAGCGACCCATGCGGCCTCGTCAATTGTCGATCCTGAATTGTATTTTTCAACGATCTTTCACTTTCTTGAAAAGCATATGCCGGTAAACGAATGAATGAGGCGGTCTGCTCCGTTGCCGGACTGTATAATAAATAAGAATAAGCAAACCGCGTGTCGCTATTGGACACGCGGTTACTTTATCATCTTATTTAACAAGCCGATCCCAAATGACGGCTTGTCCGTTTTTCAGAGACCGTTGTACATCAATGATCCGCTGATTTGAGCTGCCGCGGAATTGCAGGGTCAGGTCTTTCTTTGCCAGCTCAAAACGGCCGTCGACGAGAATATCGATTTTTGACAGGAGTTCACGCTTGTCCTCAGAGTCGCGCTGCAGTTCTTCCCATGTGTAGCCGCTCCATGACCAAATATCCTTAGCCTGTCCGTATTCGCTGCGGATTCGGTTCACGAGTGAAAGGCAGACGCCGGTGTTTAAGAACGGCTCACCGCCGAGCAGCGTCAATCCTTGTACATAGGATTGTCCGATGTCGGCAATGATTTGCTCCTCCAGCTCCTTAGTATAGGGCTGTCCGTAACGGAAGTTCTGGGCCGCTTTATTGTAGCAGCCGGGACAGTCGAAAGGACAGCCGCTGACATAGAGGCTGCAGCGCACGCCTTCTCCGTCTACGAAATTGAATGGTTTGTAGCTGGCGATATAGCACCGGCTCAAGCGATCGGCCAGCCATGTTTTTGGGTTCGGGTCGCGTGGACGTTTCCTCTGAGCCGCATCATTTACCAATGGAATGCCTCCCTTTATTGCCGAGCAATCGTGTTGCTGTCGTTACCGAGGCTTAGATGCTTGACGCGCGATGCGATTTCTACATGCCGTCCGTGAATCATCGGTCGCTGCTGCGGGTTGCCCAAGTAGCCGCAGGTTCTTTTTACAACGTCACAGGACTGTGGATCGGTATTGCCGCATTCCGGGCATTCAAAGCCGCGCTCGGTTGGTTTGAATTCGCCTTTGAACCCGCATTTGAAGCATTGATCAATCGGTGTATTGGTACCCAGATAGCCGACGCGATCGTACGCGTAATCCCACACTGCTTCCAGTGCTTTCGGATTTTGCTTCAGATTCGGGTATTCGCAGTAATGGATGAACCCACCGGCGCAATAAGGCGGGAAGTCCTTCTCGAAGTCTAATTTTTCAAATGGCGTCGGTGCTTTGCGTACATCATAGTGGAAGCTGTTTGTGTAGTATTCCTTATCGGTAATGTCCCTCACTTTGCCGAATTTTTCCGTATCTTTGCGGCAGAATTTGTCGGTCAGGCTTTCACTTGGTGTGCTGTATACGCTGAAATGGTAGCCGTATTCTTCTTCCCAATCTTGGCAGTGTTCCCAGAGCTTCTTCACGACGCTGATGGCGAAGTCTTTGGCTTCCGGATTGCTTTCCCATGTACTGCCGTAAAAAACGGTGCCCACTTCATAAAGGCCGATGTAGCCAAGCGAAACGGTGGCGCGGCGATTCTTGAAGAGTTCATCAACCGAGTCCGTACGCTTTAGTCGCTTGCCAAAAGCACCGTATTGATAAAGGATCGGCGCGTTGTCCGGCGTTGCCTGCTTCGCGCGCTCCACCTTAAAGACGAGTGCTTCCTTGCAGATCTGCAGTCGTTCTTGGAGAATCTTCCAAAAGGCTTCCTTGTCCCCTTTTGATTCCAGAGCAATGCGCGGCAGATTAACCGTGACCACGCCGAGATTCATTCGTCCGGAATTGACCTCTTTGCCATTCTCATCATGCCAGCCTTGCAGGAATGAGCGGCAGCCCATGGGTGCTTTAAAACTTCCTGTCAGTTCGACCAGTTTGTCATACATCAGCACGTCCGGGTACATCCGTTTTGTCGCGCATTCAACGGCAAGCTGTTTGACGTCGTAATTCGGATCTTGCGGGTTGAGGTTGAGCCCGCGTTTCAGACTGAATACCAGCTTTGGAAAAATTGCGGTGCGGTGTTCTTTGCCTAATCCGGCAATACGTATACGCAGAATCGCTTTTTGAATCGCGCGTTCAATCCAATTGGTCCCCAGGCCAAAGCCTAAGGTTGTAAAAGGCGTTTGCCCTTGAGAAGAATAGAGCGTGTTGATTTCGTATTCGAGTGCCTGCATGGCATCATAAATATCTTTTTTCGTTTTTTTACGTGCGAAGGCCTGCTGTTTTTCCGTTCCGTCAACCCATTCTTCCGCATCCGTTAAATGCTTGTCATAATTCTTCTTGGCAAAAGGAGCAAGCAGTTCATCTACACGGTCGGCGGAACAGCCGCCATATTGACTGGAGGCAACATTGGCAATAATCTGAGCCATTTGTGCGGTTGCCGTTTGAATCGAATGTGGCGGTTCGACCTCTGCATTGCCGATTTTAAAGCCGTGATTGAGCATTTCGTTGAAGTCGATCAAGCAGCAATTGGTCATTGGGCTGTATGGCTGATAGTCAAGGTCATGCCAATGGATTTCTCCCTTAAGCTGTGCATTGGCTACCTTTGGCGGCAGCATCTTCAATCCAATCGCCTTAGCGACCGTACCAGCAGTAAGATCGCGCTGTGTATTAAAGACGTGGCTGTCCTTGTTCGCATTTTCATTCACGATGGATTGATCTTTATGTAAGAGTTTTCGAATCGTGAAATTGATGTCGGTTGCCTTATTACGGGCAAAGTCACGCTCGGTGCGGTAGTTGATGTACTCTTGAGCAATATCATACTGGTGATGGGTCAGAAGCGTTTGCTCAACAATATTTTGAATCTCATAAATCTTGATGTCTTCATGGAACCGTGATCCGATTTCAGCGAGCACATCATCGGTAATGTCATTGATTAATTGAAACGTGATGGGATCCAAATCGCCAAAAACATGCTTTGCGGCTTTTAATAGAGCTGTTGTGATTTTCTCAGCATTAAAATCTATAATACGACCGTCGCGTTTTAATACTTTGATGGCTGGTGTGTTGGTTGCAAATGGTTGTTTTGTATCGATCATCGTGAACGCCCCCTTGAAAAACTACTAAACTATCATAGGATATTGGCGCATCGGTTTCAATCTATATATGGGATGTAAAACTCGGGAAATATTGTGAAAAGTACTAGATATGGTATTGGGGAAGGGGAAATACGATTTGTGACAAGCTTGTGAAAGATAGAAATACTGTGCGTTTGACGAGGGTGCGGCTCGAACAGGGTTCAAGAGAGGATCGATCAAGTGATGATCTGGTTAGAGAAAAGACGCTAAACGTTAGCCGTTCAGCTCTAGGGCAGTGCACCGTTTATGGTATGATGCATCACGAGATATGTTGAAATCATGTCGTTATTTCGCTTTTGACAGTAAATAAAGAAAATAGGGTGCACCGAGTACGGACACAATGATCCCGGCTGGAAGTTCCGCCGGCTGAAGCATCCAGCGGCCGAGGGTATCGGCGGCCAGAAGCAGAAGTGCGCCGGAAAGCGCGGAGACGGGGAGCAGCCGCAGATGCTGCGCCCCCACAAGGCGGCGGGCCAGATGGGGAGCAATTAGTCCGATAAAACCGATCCCACCGCTGACTGCAACGCAGGCGGCGGCAAGTGCGACTGCGGCAAGAAGCAGCATCCGTCTGTTTTTTTCGATCGCAACGCCAAGGCCGATCACGGTTGGCTCATCAAGTTGCAAAAGGTCCAGCGTCCGTGCATGATACAGGACATAAGAAAAGAGCACGAGAACCCAGGGTAAAAGTGCAAGGACAAAGTGCCAATTCGAGCCCCAGATCGTTCCCGCAAGCCATGTAGACACAAATTGATATTGATTCGGATCGAATTTAAGCGTCAGGATAACCATGAGCGCGCTGATGCCTGATGCGACGGCGATACCTGTTAATAAGAGCCGGGTGGAAGAAAAGCCTTGGTGCTGCCTGAGTGCAAGCGCATAGATGAGTATCGCTGCAGCGGCTGCGCCGATAAGCGCAGCCATTGGGAGCATATAAACCGGTACCGCTTGCCGACTTTGGAAAAAAGAGAGAAACAGTACGATCGCTAGCCCTGCACCGGCATTAATGCCTAGAATGCCCGGATCGGCGAGTGCGCTGCGCGTGACACTTTGAATGACGCATCCGGATACGGCGAGTCCCGCACCGGCCAGTACCGAAATGATGATGCGCGGCATCCGGAATTCAAAAAGAATAAGCGACTGAGCGTTTGTGCCGCCGCCGAATAGGGTCTGAATCACTTCAAGAGGAGCCAGTCTTGTAAATCCGGTATTCATACTGATGACAAAGAGGACAACAATAAGTGCGGTCAGAAGGATCATTATTTGAATGCTTCGATTCCTTTTGTGCCGTTCCGCGGCAGTGAGGCTGCTCATTTAATGGTCGCTCCTTTCCGATCCGGCCAAATAGAGAAAGAACGGAATACCGATTAGTGCGATTAAAACACCAATGGGCGTCTCATAAGGCGGATTGATACTGCGCGCGCCAAGGTCGGCTAAAACCAGCAGCAGGCTGCCGAGAATTGCTGTGCAGGGAATGATTCTTCGGTAATCCGTACCGACAAGATAGCGAGTCAGATGCGGGATAATTAACCCGACAAACCCGATCGCACCGACGACCGACACGGCGGCACCGGCGAGAATAAGCACGATGACGATACTTGCCGTTTTAATGATGCCCGTATGCATGCCAAGCCCGGACGCTATGTTGTCACCGAGGCTGAGAATGGTGATGGATGGTGACAGAAAAAGAGCAGCGAGAAACGCGCAAATCACCCAAGGAAGGATCATCATAAGCTCAAACCAGTGAATGCCGGACGTTCCCCCTGCATACCAAAAGGCAAGATCTTGCCCGATCTGAAAATAAATCGCTAAGCCTTGACTCAGTGCAGTGAGCAAGGCGCTGACTGCGGCACCCGCAAGAACAAGGCGGACCGGTGACATGCCATTTGGCGACAGCGAACTCATTCCATAGACGATGCCGGCACCCACGCCTGCACCGATAAAGGAGCAGATCATCAAATAGAAGAAGGGAAGCGCCGGAAAGAAAGCATAGCAAAGCGCAAGTACAAAAGCCGCCCCTGCGTTAATGCCAAGGATTCCTGAATCGGCGAGTGGATTTCGGGTGACGCCTTGCATCAATGCTCCGGAAACGGAAAAGCAGGCACCGATGATGACGCTGCCGAGTACACGCGGCATGCGCAGTTCCCAAATGATTTTATGCGGCACAAGCTGAGCATTATAGTGAAAGACCGAATCCCAGACGGTTTTCAAGTCGATGTTTGTCGCCCCATAGGAGATGGAAACCCCGATAGCAAACAGCAGCAAAAACGGTCCAACGATTAATAGGGTCGGAAAGGACCACTTTTTCATTCGGCTATTCTTGATCGATTGATTGATGTGTTTGGCTTTTAGCGCTGCCAGTTTTGCCACCGTTCTTTCTCTCAGTTACTTTTCTATGTCTCTTTGGCTTATTTGCTTAATTTTTCCGTGATAATTTTTGCTGTATTCAGCTGTGACATTGGCGTATTGTTAAAAAAGCTGGAATCGACCACGTAAACATGATGATTTTTAAACGCATTAAGCGATTTCCAAATGTCTCCGCTGGTGATTTGTTTCAGACGTTTCTCCGATACTTCCGGTTTCTCATCCTGCTTGCCGGTTTGTACGAAGATGTAGTCAGGATTCATTTCAAGCAACTTCTCTAGTGAGATCGCAGAAAAAAGGTCCTTTGATTCAATGCCGTCAACCGGTGTCAGTCCAAGATCGTGATAGAGCACACCGCCGACACTTGACGGTAAATGATTATAGATACGTACCTGCTTGTCCAGCAGTCTGATGAACACTACTTTTTTATTTTCAACCGTTTTTTTCAGTTTGGCTTTATAAGCATCAACCTGCTTTTGATAGTTGGCTAAATAAGTTTTTGCCTCTTTCTGTTTTCCCATGAGCTGTGCATAGGCCTTGAAGTCAGTACGCCAATTCTCTGTTTCCTTAATCATAATAGACGGAGCGATTTGAGCCATTTTATCGTAAGATTGCGTGTTTTCCCTGACAAAAATCAGGTCCGGTTTTTGAGCCAGAAAACCTTCGAAGTTAAGCGGGGAAGATTCGCCGACAAGATGAAAGCCCTTTTGTTTGTCTTTCGGAAAATAGCTGTAAAAGTTATCGCTGATGGTAGCTTTAGGTGCAATTTTGACGGGAATACCGAGTGGGATCAGGTATTCCATGAGCTGCTGGCTTGTGGCCGCGACCTTTTTCGGCTGTGCAGGAATGGTTTTCTTACCTATCGCATCGGTAATTGTTCTTTGCTTGGTCGATGTATGATCCGTATTTTGGTCACCTTGTTGTCCGGTGCAGGCCGACAGCAAAGTTAACGTCAAGATCAAGACGGCGATTCGTACAAGTACTTTTCGATTATATGAAAAAAAATGCATGGAATTGGCTCCTTTAATTGAAAATGATTATCAATTTCACTAAAATGTTACCAAAATGCGACAATTTCGTCAATCATCAAAATTTTTTGGTAGTTATTTGACGCATCTCTTTTTTCTCATGCTTAGGCGGGTTCAAGTTTTTTTGAAGAGCGGGAATGTGGTCATTTAAAAATTTTCTTGCATAAACAGCTGAATCATTTCTTGTTGCAGATTGGTCAAAAGATGATTTGATCGATAGACGAGCTGGATTAAGAATTCCGGCTGCGGCTGATCGCGGAGCGTCAATACGGCGACCGGATCCTGCGGCAGCAGGGCGGCCGCGCTGAGCAGGCTGATGCCGACACCCTTTGCAACCATGCCTTTGATAATCTGCACATCATTGGTTTGGTAGATGAGTTTCGGTTTAATCTGTGCCTGTCGGCTGAGTTGATTGAAGGCGATGGAATGCACAAAACGCTCGTTTAACTGAATGAAGGACTCTTGTACAAGAGCGTTAAATCGGATTGAACCGTTTTTGGCTAAAGGGTGTGCTGGGCTTGTAATCACTTTAAACGGTTTTCGCGCAAGCAAACATGCGGACAGCTGGTCATCTTGAATAGGCGTGGTAGAGCCAAGTAAGGCGAGATCGAGCTGTCCGTTTTTTAACTGATTCAGGAGCGACTTGGAGCCGTCTTCATGCGTGTCCAGATGGCCAAGCAGATTATTCTGGGAAAGTCTTGCTGAAAGGGCCGGGAACAGCGCGCTGCCGATAATCGGCGGCAGGCCTAGCCGGACGCGTTCGTGTTTGATCGCTGAAATTTCTAACTGTGCTGTCTTTAATTCCTGCAGCATTTGCGTGGCATGCTGCGCAAACTGTTTGCCGCAATCCGTGAAGGTGAGCGCGTTGTGCGATTGGTCGCGAATGATCAGCTGTGCATCGAGCTCTTTTTCCAACCGCTGAATCGCTGCCGTGATCGTCGGCTGACTGACCTTAAAAAAACGAGCAACTTTTGTGAAATTTTTATCCTGACACAGCCGGTTATAATAGTGCAGATCACGTATGTTCATTCGGAATCCTCTCTCATTAAATCGTCTTATCCATTATTCTATCATGTACCGTACGCATGAAAAAACCGCCCAATGGAGCGGTTTTGGATTCCATGATACTAAGTATGAGGATTGAGGACGTTCTGATAAAAGGATCGGCGGTTTTTAATATAGGGTCAGTTCGAGACCTGTAGACCGCTTGAACGGTTAAGAAGCGCGTACTTAGAGAAGTCCAATTAATTTCATCCACAGTGAACCGAGCCCGAGCCAGATGATGAAGTAGACGATGGCGAGCATCGCGTTTAATTTCCACCAGGTTTGTTGCGTGACGTAACCTGATGAGAACAAAATCGGTGCCGGTCCATTGCTGTAATGCGTTGTTGAAGCAAAAAGGTTGCCAAAAAAGCCGAGCATTAGTGCAGCAAGCAATGCCGGAACCCCCGCTGCCAGGGCGACACCGAGCAGCGCACTGTACATGGCACTGATATGGGCCGTCGCGCTGGCGAACAGATAGTGACTGTAAAAATAGGCGAGGATGAGCACGACAAGCACGATCATCCAGTTCATTCCGTGGAGGCCACCTGAAATAAAACGGCTGAGCCATGGAATAAAGCCGAGTGTGTTGAGCTGACCGGCCATCATTACCAGAATGGAGAACCAGACCAGTGTATTCCATGCGCCTTTTTCACCAAGAATATCATTCCAGGAGAGAACCCCGCTAAGCAGCAGCAGCGTTAATGCGATAAATGCGGTTAGTGTTGCATCAATGTGCACTGTGCCGCCAAGCACCCATAAAACCAAAGAGATAAGGAAGATACCACTCATAAATTTTTCCGGACGCGACATTTTGCCAAGTTCTTGCAGTTGACTTTCCGCCCACGCCTTGGCGTTCGGTGTTTCCTTGATTTCCGGGGGAAACCATTTATAGATTAAAAAAGGGACCACAATTAATGAAATCAACCCTGGAATTAAAGCAGCAGTGAACCAATTCATCCAAGTGATGGAAACATGCACCGATCTGGCGAGCGACTGCGCTAATGGGTTTCCGGCCATGGCTGTAAGAAACATGGCCGAGGTAATGATGTTTCCGTGGAACGCTGAAAAAATCAAAAAGGATCCCATTTTGCGCTGCGTATGACGTTCCGGACTGGAATCAAAAGAGCGCGACAGTGAATTGATGATTGGGAACATAATGCCACCGGCTCGAGCGGTGTTGCTTGGCGTTGCCGGAGACAGAACCAGATCGACACCGATCAGTGAATAGGCGAGGCCCAGTGTTTTTTTGCCGAATCGTTTGACAAAATTCAGGGCAATCCTTGTGCCGAGTCCAGTCTTGATAAACCCGCGCGAAATAAAGAACGCCATCGCAATCAGCCAAATGCTGTTGTTGCCAAATCCGGCAATAGCAGTCTCCAGCGGTACTTCTCCAGTCAAAACGCTTAATGTAAAGCCGATCACGGCCACAGCGCCAATCGGCAGTGGCTGGGTGATGCAGCCGATAATGGTGGCGACAAAAATGGCAAACATATGCCAAGCGGCGGGGGAAACCGCTGCCGGTTTAATTGGCGTCAGCAGCCATAAAATGACGCCAACCAATACAGGAATCAGAAATTTCTTGTAGCTGATTTTCTCTAATGTCATCGTTGATCGCCTAGATCTTTGTATTCAGGGAGCCATTTTTCTTTCTCAATTGCCGCGGCAACATGAGTCATTGGTTCCCGGTTCAGATTCTGCGCAACCGCGCATTTGGCCACAGCCAGAGCAACCGTTTGCGAGAAGGCGTCCAACTTGGAAACCGGCGGGAGAACAGCCGCACCCGGTTGATCCGGATCAACAATACCGCCGAGCGAGTGGGCGGCAGCTGAAATCATTTCATCTGTTAATAATCGTGCCGTTGAAGCGATCACGCCAAGGCCGAGTCCAGGATAAACGAGGGCGTTGTTCGCTTGGCCGATGTGGTAGCTGACGCCGTTGTAGCGGACGTCCGGAGCAGGAATGCCTGTCGCAACGAGTGCACGGCCGTCCGTCCACTGAATAAGCTCCTCCGCTTTGGCTTCAGCGAGCTTTGTTGGGTTGGAAAGCGGGAAGATGATCGGGCGTTCGGTATGAGCGGCCATTTCTTTCACGACTTCTTCGGTAAACGTCCCCGGCTGCGTCGAGGTGCCGACGAGAATGGTTGGGTGAATAGCGGCAACAGCAGCTTGCAAGTCCGTTAATTGTTCCGGATTTTCGAATTCCGAACGGTTGCGAGCAAATGGCTTTTGTTCCGGGGTCAGCGTTGGATCGTCATCAAACAGCAAGCCCTGCTTATCCACCATATAAAAGTGTTGTTTTGCCTCTTCTTCAGACAAGCCCTGTTGCAGGAATTCATCATAAATACGCTTGGTGATGCCTGCCCCTGCGGTTCCTGCGCCAAAGCACATATAGATTTGTTCGGTCATTTTCTGTTTAGAGATATTAAGCGCACCGAGAATAGCGGCTAAAACAATGATTCCGGTTCCCTGAATATCGTCATTGAAGGTTGTGATTTTGTCCTTGTACTTGTTTAAAATGCTGGCGGCATGATCACGGCCAAAGTCTTCAAAGTGCAGGTACAGGTTTGGAAACAGCTGCTCCGCAGTTTCAACGAATTGGTCAACGAATTGGGTGTAGCGATCACCTTTGATGCGTTCATGGCGATTGCCGAGATACATGGGGTTGTCCAGCAGCTTTTTATTGTTTGTGCCTACATCCAGTACAACGGGCATCACCTGACTCGGATCAATACCGGCAGCAACGGTATAGACCATCAGCTTGCCAACCGATATATCGACGCCTTGCACGCCCCAGTCGCCGATACCGAGAATGCCTTCAGCATCGGTGACAACGATCAGACGGATGTCACGACCGCCAGCGGCATTTTTTAAAGCATCTTCCATTGCATCCGGATCGTTGATCGACAAGAAAGCGGCATTCTGCGGCTGTACGAACAGATCGCTGTAGTTTTCGATGGTGTCGGCAACCGTCGGATCATAGACAATCGGCATAAATTCAACAACATGCTGACTGAATAACTTAAAGAACAAGACACGGTTCTCGTTAAAAATTTGCATTAAAAAAAGCCGTTTTTCTAAGTTGGATGACTTTGATTTGAATTGGGCATAGGTTTGTTCCGTCTGCTCCGCCAAGGTTTGTACGCGAGGCGGGAGCAGCCCGGCCAATCCATAGTTTCGCCGTTCTTCTTCTGTAAACGCGGTTCCTTTGTTTCGAAAAGGATCATTTAGAATCGATAGTGGGTTCATAGAAAAGGATCTCCTTAACCTTTAGGATGGTTCATGAACATCATAGAAAGGCACGCAGAATATAGTCAAACGTAGCAGAAGCAATCAGATTTATTTATATGAAAGGACGAATTGCGGAATTTGTCCGTCTATTGACATTATTTCCTCTTGAATTTCTTTTATAATGAAGTGAAAATGAATTTTAATGATGATGCATGAGGACAGCGTGAACGATCGTGCGAAAGCATATAGAAAAGGCCGCTGCGTGTGAACCGAGTTTTAATCGCGCTTCCGTGCGGCGTTTCATTTGACTTATTTGGGGAGGAAAG
This sequence comes from Sporolactobacillus inulinus, assembly GCF_006539285.1. Taxonomy (GTDB): domain Bacteria; phylum Bacillota; class Bacilli; order Bacillales; family Sporolactobacillaceae; genus Sporolactobacillus; species Sporolactobacillus inulinus. Next base: position 22,694 of record NZ_BJMS01000033.1, on the reverse strand, counting down.
GTTATGAAACCGGACGACTGTAGTTACCAAATTTATTTGAATCTTTTAAAAGAGGAGCTTATTCCTGCGACAGGCTGCACGGAACCGATTTCCGTTGCTTATGCGGCGGCAATGGCAAGAGAAGTACTGGGCGTGCTGCCCGACACATGCACGATTGAGGCAAGCGGAAACATCATCAAAAATGTTAAAAGTGTCGTCGTTCCGAATACGGGGGGACTAAAAGGAATTGCGGCAGCCGCTGTGGCAGGCATTGTCGCCGGAGATGCCTCAAAGAAATTGGAAGTGCTGGGCGCGATCGAAGAGGCGGCGAAGTCTCAGATCAAGGAATATCTTAAAGCGCATACCGTGACGGTACTTCCAGCGCACAACGACATTGTTTTCTTTATTGCGGCAACGGTGAAAAAGGGCAATGACGAAGCAACGGTTGTGATTGAATACGAGCATACCAACATCGTTCAGATCGTGCGAAATGGGGAAACTCAGTTCGAAAAAGGGGACGGCTCTGCTGAGGGCGGCGGCTTGACGGATCGGAACAGTCTAAATGTAAAAGATATCTTAGACTTCGCAGACAGCGTGCGTCTTGAAGATATAGCGGAAATCATTGAAAGGCAAGTCACGTATAACTGTGCTGTATCGGAAGAAGGATTAAAGCACGATTGGGGCGCTAATATAGGGAAAGTGCTGCTGAAAGCATATGGCAATGATATTAGAACGCGCGCTCGCGCTGCCGCGGCGGCCGGATCCGATGCACGGATGAGCGGCTGCGAAAAGCCGGTCGTGATTGTCTCAGGCAGCGGCAACCAAGGAATGACCGCATCGCTTCCGGTGATTGAGTATGCAAAAGCATTACATGTTTCACGTGAAAAGCTTTATCGCGCCCTGGTCTTGTCGAATCTGACGACCATTTACCAAAAAGCGGGCATCGGACGCCTTTCCGCATACTGTGGTGCGGTGAGTGCCGGATGCGGCGCGGGTGCCGGTATAGCTTATCTACATGGCGGCGGTTATGAGGAGATTGCGCATACGATTGTCAATGCACTGGCGATCACATCGGGGATTGTTTGCGACGGCGCAAAGCCTTCTTGTGCGGCCAAAATCTCCTCGGCGGTTGATGCCGGCATTCTTGGTTACCACATGTACCAGAATAAGCAGCAATTTTTTGGCGGCGATGGTATTGTGACAAAAGGTGTGGACGCCACCATTCGTAACGTTGGAGTTTTGGCCAAAGATGGCATGCGGCAAACGGATCGTCAGATTATTGATATTATGCTGAACCGTACCAGCAGTAAGCAATCCGCCGGAAATGAATCTTAAACGCGTGTGAAAAAAGCCCCGCAGCGCTGAAGCAGAATCAGCTGTGCGGGGCTTTTCGTATTTACCTTTACCAGGAGGGTACGACCGAGCCTTTAAATGTTTTTTTGATATAGGCTTTGATTTCATCAGAATGATAGTATTTTTTGATTTGCTTGACCACTTCATCGTTCTTATTTTCGTTGCGAACAACAAAATAATTCGGATAGCGGTTATGCGTGAGCGATTCATGATCAATCGAATCGTCCAAAATCGTCAGTCCGGCACCCATTGCGAAATTGGAATTGATCGCTGCTGCAGTGACTTCGTCCAAATGGGAGGTGATTTGCGCGGGATCCATAGCAACGAACTGAATTTTTTTGGGATTGCTGACGATGTCACGGGTAGATCCGCTTCTTTGCGTTCCTGGTTTCATTTTGATGACGCCTGTTTTTTCAAGAAGGGTCAGGCTGCGCGGCTGACTGGATGGATCGTTCGGTATAGCAATCTTATCCCCTTTTTTGAGGTCCTTGAGATTCTTGATTTTATTGGAGTAGATCCCCATTGGCAAGGCGACCGTCTTGAACACGTCCGTTATTTTATAGCCACGGTCCTTGACTTGTGCTTTTAGAAACGGCAGGGTTTCATAGCTACTTGCATCCAAATCGCCGCCATCCAATGCGGTATTCGGCTGGTTATAGTCGTTGAAGACTTTTAAATGAATGGTGAGCCCATCTTTTTTGGCAAGTTTCGCAACCTGCTCCATAATTTGTTCGTGCGGTCCGCCGGTCACCCCGATGGTAAGCTCTTTTGTGCTGAGTGAGCCGGATGTGCTGGATCCGCATGCGGACAGAGCAAAAATTAGTATAAGAATTAATCCGATAAACACTGGCTTGACGTGACGCTTCATCTGTTTCGCTCCTCTTTTTTTGGTTTGTAGTTTCTTTCTATCTGTTTATATTAGCAAGGATCGACTCATTAAACAAATAAAACACAGATGCTAACTATGTTTTAAGCGGCAACGATAAAAAATTTTTCCATCCTTGGATGCACGGATTCGTGCGCTCATCGCTAAACGAACGGGAAATCATGGGAAAAACACTTTAGTGAATAAACGCGTTGCATTGCGAAACGCGATGTGTTAGAATAGCAACACTCACCATTGATGAAGAAGAACTAGAGAAAGAAAACAGGAGAGGGTGTTGCAGGTGGGAAGAGAAAAGATGACGGTGAAGACTTTTGTAAATCACGTGCTTGTCGGTCATGCGGTTGGAATTGTGGCAGCGTTGGTACCGTCGGCATTGCTCGGTGAATTGAGTAAAGCGTTGATGGGACGGATGCCGGTTTTCGGTACGATTTATCAATTGGTCACAATCTTCATGCTGGCCGTTCCTCTACTGATTGGGGCGGCTGTCGCCTACCAGTTCAAGATGAAGCCGATTCCGATGGCTTGCGTGGCAGCTGCCTCATGGGCCGGATCGGGTGCATTGAAATTCACAGCTAATGGCATCGTCGTTACCGGAATGGGCGATCTTGTGAATACCTTGGTGACAATCAGTGTCACCTGCGCCTTGGTGCTTCTGATCGGCCCTCGTTTGAAATCGTTCGAACCGCTTGTATTGCCACCGGTCATCTGTATCGTTGGAGGCGGATTAGGTGTTGTTCTCTATCCGTTCGTACACAATGTAACGGTTGGGCTTGGACAAGTGATCAATAGCTTCTCCATGCTTCAGCCGATCCCGATGAGCATTTTGATCGCAGCCGTTTTCTCAGTCGTCATGATCTCGCCAATTTCAACCGTAGCCATTGCATCGGCGATTGGTATGAGCGGTATCGCATCTGGAGCAGGCAATTTGGGCTGCGTGGCAGCGGCCGTTGGTATGTTTATCGGTGGGCTGCGCGTCAATAAAATCGGCCTTTCTCTCTCCATCGTGCTGGGGACGCCGAAGATCATGATTGCGGCGATGGTCCGTCAGCCGAAAATTTGTGTTCCCATTGTGCTTAACGCAACCTTCCTTGGCGTCATCGGTGCCTTGTTCCAAATTAAAGGAACGCCAATCAGTGCGGGATTCGGCTTCTCCGGAATGGTAGGACCGATCAATGCGCTACATTTTATGCCCGGCGGCGCGACATTGGCGAATCTGCTGGTTATCGGTTTAGTTTATATAGCCGCACCTTTTGCCGGCGGCTTCTTCTTCGAATGGCTCTGTCGCAGCGTGCTCCATCTCTATGTTTCAGAAGACTACAGTACCGAAATGGCAGAATTTAAGAAAGAAAAGAAGGAACCTAAGACGAAGCTCGTTCTGGAAAAAGCTTAATTTAATAATAATAAACCCCACGTACGTATTACGGAGAACTGTAATGCGAATGTGGGGTTTTCGTGTGCTTAAAACCAAACAACAATTCGGTAGGGGACCGTTTGAGCAGGGATGCTATTTGTCGAGGGGCCATAAATCACGTTTAGATTGCGGTTTGCAGGATATGCGTAAAATCCTGCCCGTTTGTCAGCATGATCTGAGTACCTATGTCGCTTTGCTTGAATCGGTGATTCGTTGCAAGAAACGGCCTATAAAAAAACGTGTTTGGCTGTCCAATCGAAACACGCGTCGCAGAAAAACGAGTGACTTTTTTTCTTTTCAGGTTAAGGCGGGATTTTCAACCTGTGGTTTTTTCTTGTTCCGATTAAATAAAAGCAGTGCCGGAATCATGTAGATGAGCCAAATAATAAACTGCGTGACGCTCAGACGATCCGTATAGCCGATCAGTGCATGCAAAATGCCGCCAACTGCACCACGCTGATTCAGTATCGCTTCTAAGTCATAGAGGTAAGCGACCGGCTGAATGAGCCCTAATTCAATAAATTCATGAACCGCGTTAATGAGCAGACCAGCAGCGACAATGATTAAGAGGTTGCCCATGACCCGGAAGAAGGCTTTGAGATTAATTTTCGTTGTTCCTTGATAGATACCCCATCCAATGAGCGAAGCCAGTAAGATGCCAACCAGTGTGCCTGAGCCAAGCGATACGAAATTATTTTTTCCCTCGATTGAAATCGCAAGGAGAAACATGACTAATTCGATACCTTCGCGAATGATCGTGATAAAGGCTAAAATGACAAGCTGTGAGGTATCGCCGCTGCTTTTCAGTGCCTTATCTATGGTTGACTGTATGCCTTTATGCATGCCGGGACTGTTCTTTTTCATCCAGAAGGTCATATAGGACAGAATACCGACCGCAGCGAGAAAGATTGCCGCTTCCAGATAGATTTGGCCGTGCCATTCCTCTCCGCCTGTCGCAACGTATAGGATGCAGCCGACAAGTACAGATAGAGCGATGGCAATGGCTGCACCGATCCATATGGGTTTGAACGTATCCTTTCGGTTCAGTCCTCGTAAATAAGAAAAGATAATACCTAGAATGAGTGAAATTTCCAGACCTTCGCGTAATGCGACTAGAAATGCAGCGCCAAACATAATCTCGCTCCTTAGAAATGACATTGATAATCATTATCATATATGATCTATATTTTCTGTCAATATCTTTTTCAGTATATTTAGCAAAAGGTATGCACCTTTTTTGAAAATGCCCGCATTCCTTTAGCGGAAGTTCCTTTTGCTCTGTATGCGGTTTTGATTCATCACCTTTGTGCACGAACGCCGCTTCGATTGCTCGCTTGCCGCGGGCGAACCGGAATCCCTCTCGAACACGCATTTTTCCTGCGGTGTCTCGCTGGCACGCATCAACAAGGCGCGATCCCGCAGGCGCCCGAGCGCATGTACTGGGGCTCGTTTCTTCCTTCTTCGGCAACTGCAACCGCTATTTTTTCCTTAGAGACGTCTAAACCTACATATTTTGTGTTATCATTCATAGTGCTAGCTCCCTTTCGTATGATGGCTCTGTTTGAGGATTTGAAAGTCTCTTTCATTTTTCCCCATTTAATCCACGATTCTACAATCAAGGGGGCTAGTTTTGTTCATGATAACTCGTTTCCTTAAATTTTTTTATATACTTTCTTACCAGTGTAAAAAAACAGACCTGAATGCAAAGGTTCGGGTCTGCTGTGTCTGATCGCCTTAATCGGTTAGAATTTGTTCAATTAGATTTAAGGTCTCCGTGCTGAGGGTGATATCGGCGGCTTTGGCGTTGTCTGCTATTTGTTTCGATTTGCTGGCACCTACGACGACACTGGCAACCTGCTCCTGACGAAGCACCCAGGCAAGGGCCAATTGTGCCATGCTGACGCCTAATTCAGCAGCGATTTTCTTAAGTTTGTTCACTTTACTCAAATTGAGTTCGGTCAGATACGTGCGGATCCCGCCTTTATTCTCGGCGGCGCGGCTACCGACTGGGAATTCGCTGATGGAACTGTATTTTCCGGTCAACACACCTTCCGCGAGCGGCGACCAGCAGACCTGACTGACACCATGCGCCGCACTTGTCGGAATTATTTCGGCTTCGATTTCGCGGGACAGCATATTGTATTTAGACTGATTTGCCACGAAATGATTAAGCAGTTTCTGATCGGCAATATGTGCTGCTTCGGTGATTTGAGCCGCCGTCCATTGGCTGACACCGATGTAGTTTATTTTGCCTTGATGAATCAAATCGTCAAACGCACGTAGCGTCTCCTCAATCGGCGTTTCCGGATCAAAGCGATGGCAGTAATACAGATCGATATAATCGGTGTTCAATCGCTTTAGGCTGGCATTCGCCTGTTCCATGATATGTTTTCGGGAAAGACCACGGTCATTCGGTCCATCACCCATCGGAAAAAATACTTTTGTCGAGAGCACGATCGATTCACGTGGGAAGGCTTTAATCGCTTTCCCGACGACTTTTTCCGCTTCACCGCGCATGTACACATTGGCAGTATCAAAAAAGTTGATGCCTAGATCATAAGCTTTATGAATGGTACTTATTGCGTTTTCTTGTGCGACATAACCGCCGTAAGTCAGCCAGCTGCCAAGACTGACGGTGCTGACTTTGACGCCGGTACTGCCGAGATGGCGATACTTCATCAGAAACCTCCTCAAAATACATTTTTTGCGGGACGCCTTCATCAGGCAATCACATGATCTCTTTAATGATAGCTGTCTTTCTCATTAAGCGCACGCAAAGAGAATCGCAAGCCAAGGCTTGTCCAGCTGCAACAAAAAGGACAACCCTATTGCGGCTGTCCGTGAATTTTACTGCATCGGACACCAAACGATGATTTTGTACGGCACGGTTTGAGCGGGGATGCTTTTTGTTGCTGCGCCGTAAATCACAATCAAATCACGATTTGCCGGATTCTGATTGAAGTCCAGGCCGTTTGCCAGCATAATCTGTGTAAACGGCCCCAAGTTTAAGAGTAGTTGACCATCGCGGCTCAAGAGCTGCTCATTGAAAAAATCGACTTTTACATTCTGATCGGAGCGATCTTTTACGAGAATCAGAGCTCGGTATTGCGGCGGATAGATGAGAATAACCGGCGCGTTTCCGTCATAATACCCACTAACCCGGTCGCCAATTCGAATCTTGGCTTGGTCGACCACGTAAGTCATCGGCGACACCACAAAACGAACAACCTGATCGTTATTCTCCAGCGTCATCAGCTTCCAGCAGCCTGAATTCTCACCGCTCGGGCTGGTGATATAATCGTCAATCGCCGTAACAATCCCTTGAAACGATCGCCACTCCATACGCGTCACCCCTCACCTGTTCTTCTTGATGAAGTCACCTATGGTTTTACTGTATGATTTTGTGGCGGATGTGTGCCTAACTCAAAGGGTCCGTTTCCCGCCATTGGCAAAAAATAAGTCTTAGGGCGTAGCGAGATCCGGACTTGAGCGCATTACCCTGGGCGGCTTGGTGCACTATAGTAGGATTATAGAGATGCGGCCGGTCAGGGGATGAACGGCCACATGCATCTTAGTCGAACGGGTCATGAAAGGAACGAACATTATGGGACTTATTTTCGGATTGATTGCAGCACTGATTCTCTTTATTATCTTCATTGTAATCGGCGGTGTGCTGATTACTTCGGTAGTATGGATTGTGCTAGCTGTTCTTGCAATTATTTTCATCATCTTCTTTGGTTTTTTGTTCAAGTGGTTGTTAATTCTCTTGCTGATTGTTGGTATTTTCGTCTTGGTGAAACGCATGTTTAACCGCTAAGCAGGGTTGAATAAAAGGGCAGAGCGAAATTCCCGCCCTGCTCTTTTATTCATCAGTGAACTTCGGGTTTATCGTAACGATGGTGCGACCAATCTTATTGCCGTTGAGCAGGGCGGGTAAGGCGTTTGGAAGCTGGCTCAAGGGAATTTCTTTCTGAGCGATTGCTGCCAGCTTTTCCGGCTTATGCAATTCGGCGAGACGCTGCCAAATGTCCTGGCGTTGCTCCATCGGGCAAGAAACAGAGTCGATCCCGAGCAAGCTGACGCCGCGTAGAATAAATGGAAAGACGGTTGCCGGAAGCTCAGATCCTGCTGCGAGTCCGCAGGCGGCGACATAGCCGCCGTAGCGTATCCTGCCGAGTAATGCGGCAAGCGGCTTTCCCCCTACCGAATCAATCGCCGCCGTCCACAGCTGCTTTTGCAATGGCTTTACCGTTCCGTCAAATACCTCTTCGCGAGTGATCATGCTGCGTGCGCCAAGCGTTTTCAAATAGTTTGATGCCTCGGCGCTTTTTCCGGTACTTGCGACAACGGTATAACCGAGATCGGAAAGGAGTGCAACGGCATGGCTACCGACGCCGCCCGACGCACCGGTGACGAGTACCTCTCCCTTATCCGGCGCAATCCCTGCCTGTTCCAGGCGAAAAACAGACAGTGCTGCGGTAAAGCCGGCGGTTCCAATCATCATGGCTTCCTTGAGTGTCAGCGCTGAAGGCAGCGGAACGATCCAATCAGCGGGGATCCGTGCGTATTCACTAAATCCGCCAAAATGGGAAACACCAAGGCCGTAGCCGGTTGCGATGACCGGGTCGCCTTCTTTGAAACGCGGATCCTCTGAGGATACGACAATTCCCGACAGGTCAATACCGGGGACAAAGGGGTAGTCTTTCAAAATATGGCCGTTAGGAATTGCTGCAAGACTGTCTTTATAATTGATCCCTGAGTAGCAAACGCGTAGGAGCACGCCTGCTTCAGGCAGATCGTTTAATGTTAAGGATTCAATCCTGCGTGAAAAACTTTGCTCGATTTTGTTAACCACAAGCGCATGGAAACTTTTATTCAAGCATCTCACCTACTTTTCATTCAGATCACTTAGCGTTCTCATAGATTATAATTAGCGAAAGGATGCCGAAAGCCCTTCAATTTGGCGCAACTTTTTTGAACGCAGCCAGTTATAAGGGTTATTGAGGCTTGCCACGCTTTTTGCAAAGTTCGATACAACCATGGCTGCATTTCTACGATTTGATGAACGTTTGATACGACTTTTCTCTGAACATAAAGTAAAAAAAGGGAAAGCACCGTCGGCTTTCCTTTTTTCATTAGAAATTTATGCGGCACTCACTTAACAGAAAGTTATCAACCTGTGGATAACTTTCTGAATGGTGAATGTGCACTGTGGATAACATGCGCATGCAGTTTTTATCTTCTTGTGAGCATCCGCTGGTAGGCCAGCCGTTTGCCGTTCGGCATATCGAGGTAAACGACCCCGCGATACTCAAAACCGGCTTGCTTGATTACGTGCTGCATGCGCGGGTTTTCCGGATGAGTATCGATGCGCAGATCAGTATAGCCTTTAAGTGCTGCAGCGCTAATCAGGTGATCCATCAGCACTGAAGAAAGGTGACGGCCACGAAAATCGGAGGAAAGTGCGATGCGGTGTATCGACACATACGGAACGCCAGTCTGTACCCAAGCACCTTCTTTGATCGCTTCATAAGCCGGTTCGAGTTCTTCAAAAAGAACACCATAACCGGCAATTTGATCATCGGTGATCAGGACAAAGCCCCTTTTCTGTTCAAGGTCATGATGCAGGACAGTGTCGTCCGGATAGCCGTCCTGCCATTGATCAATGCCGTCTGCTTTAAGCAATTGTTTTGCCTGATCAATGATTTTTTGTATACCGGAAAAGTCATGCGGAGTTGCTTGGCGTAAATAAGCGGTCAAAAGAGGTCCCCCCAATCTATTGATATTGCAGGCTTAAAGGTAACTTGTGATGATGTAAGTAATGATTTCATTATATTATAGAATCCGAGAGTCAAGCAATCACGGTGTGTGCGGCGGCGTTTGGCTGATGAAACGGTGAAAGAGCATGCACTGATTTGAAACATTGGATAAGTCGTTACCATGCATAAATGGCTTTAAATGAATACAATGCAATTTAAATTTCAATCCTTTAGGAGGGGCACGTATGTTATTCGGTGGGCGCTTGAAGCCTATTATCTTGCCCAGGCAGTCGTCAGCTATACTTTGGTGCTGCGACCGGAGCAAATCATTCTCGCCGGGTTGCTATTGGCGAAAAAGCACTTAAAAAATGAGGTTAAAAAAACAAATCCCCCTGACCGGAACGGCAAGGGGGATTTAACGTATTTAACGCAATTTCAGTGCAGCGGTGTCCACTGCCAATTGGAAACTTCCGGGAGATCTTGTCCTTCATCGCGAATGAATCGGTGATGCTTGGCAATCATTCGATCCATTTCTGCGATAAATGCATCGCGTTTTTCTTCATAAGCCGGTTGAATCATGACGGCGGTCTTAGCGAGATGGAACCGGTCGAGATGGTTTAAGACGCGCATGTCAAATGGCGTGGTGATATCGCCGTCTTCACGATAGCCGTGAACCGTTAACTTGTTATTATGACGACCAAAGAACAAGCTTTCGATAAGGTCTTCGTAGCCGTGGAAGGCAAAGAGAATCGGCTTGTCTTTGGTGAAATAATGGTCGAAGGCTTCATCAGAAAGACCGCGTGCACTTTTCTTTGGACTTCTGAGTTTGAGCAGATCAACGACATTGACAAAGCGAATCTTCATTTCCGGAAACGCGTCATGCAAGAGCTGAAGCGCGGCGAGCGACTCAAGCGTGGGTTCGGTTCCGGCGCTGGCAATGACAAGGTCTGGTTCCAAGCCTTGATCGGTACTTGCCCAGTCAATCATTCCAAGTCCATTCGCAACAAGTTCCGAAGCTTCTTCGATTGAAAACCATTGCGGGCGTGGGTGTTTGGACGTAACCACTAGATTGATTTTATTACGGCTTTTGAAAATCTTATTTGCAACGGCAAGCAAGGTATTGGCATCCGCCGGAAGATATTCACGGATAAACGCAGGTTTCTTCTCAGCGAGATGCGTCAGCATACCGGGATCTTGATGCGTATAGCCGTTATGATCCTGCTGGAAAACGGTCGATGATGCAATCACGTTTAAAGAAGGATAGGAACTTCTCCATGTGAGTTCACTTGCTTTGCGTAGCCATTTGAAATGCTGTGTCAGCATCGAGTCAACGATTCTGAGAAACGCTTCATAGCTGGCAAAAAATCCGTGTCTGCCGGTTAATGTATAGCCTTCAAGCCATCCCTCTGCCTGATGCTCGGAAAGCTGTGCATCGAGGACGCGGCCGGCGGGTGCGACGAATTCATCACGCGGTTCGTCGACCTCGCCGAGCCATTGCCGGCTTGTGGCTTCAAAAACCGCGCCCAAGCGGTTTGATGCCGTTTCATCCGGACCAAAAATACGGAAATTTGTTGGATTCAGCTTAATCAAATCGCGGGCGTATTCGCCAAAGATGATCATGTCTTGTGCCAGCTGTCTGCCACGTACTTTCGTGTCTGTCGCATAGCTGCGATAGTCAGGTAAACGCAGTTCGCGCGGATCTACGCCGCCGTTTGTGATTGGATTCACGGCCATTCTTTTGGTGCCCTTAGGAATGACTTGAGCGATCTCGGATTGTAATGATCCGTCCGCATTGAACAGTTCTTCCGGCTTATAGGACTTGAGCCAGCGAACCAATTCATCGCTATGCTCCAGATGGTTTTGATCGACCGGAATTGGAATCTGATGCGACCGGAACGAGTCTTCAACTGGTTTCCCTTCCCATGTTTTTGGTCCGGTCCATCCTTTGGGGCTGCGGAAAATAACGACCGGCCAATGCGGCATGGTTGGATCATCGTTTTCACGTGCTTGCTTTTGAATCGCTTGAATTTTTTCAATCGCTTGATCGAGCGCGCTTGCCATTTTCGGATGAACCTCTTGCGGATCATTTCCGGAAACAAACAGCGGATTCCAGCCGAGTCCTTCAAAATAGTGCTGCAAATCTTGATCGGACGTACGCGAGAACAAGGTTGGGTTGCTCAATTTATAACCGTTAATGTAAACGATCGGCAGAACGGCACCGTCATGAATCGGATTGATAAAATGGTTGGACTGCCAGGAAGCGGCAAGCGGTCCGGTTTCAGCCTCTCCATCGCCGACAACAACTGCGGCAATTTGATCCGGATTATCGAGAATGGCCCCGACACCATGGGAAATCGAATAGCCCAGTTCGCCGCCTTCGTGAAGCGATCCGGGCGTAATCGGGGCTGCGTGTGAGGCCACGCCGCCAGGCCAGGAGAACTGTTTGAACAACTTTTGCATGCCTGCTTTATCCTGCGTGATGTCCGGGTAAATTTCGGTGTAGCTTCCATCGAGATAACTATTCGATACCATCACTTGGCCACCATGTCCCGGTCCTTCGATATAGAACATGGTGACGTCATATTTGTTAATAATACGGTTCAAATGAGCATAGATAAAATTTTGTCCGGAAATCGTTCCCCAATGACCGATCGGATGCACTTTGACATCGCTCGCTTTAAGCGGACGATCCAGCAATGGGTTGTCTTTCAAATAGATTTGACCCACAGACAGGTAATTGGCCGCTCGCCAGTATTTATCCAATAAATCGAAGTATGCTTTTGAAGAATAGTCGCTTGCTTTTTCAGTTGATTGATTCATGCTGCAACGTTCCTTTCTCTTGCAAGATGCAATGCTGCTGATGCGCCACCCTTAATTATTTAGAGTGTTTGTTAAATGGACGAAAAAAATGAGTCGGCATTGATGAAAAGCAGAACGACGCGTTCAAGTAGGAGAAAAACGATTTCAAAAATGTTTGCCGTTCGTTTCAACAAGCGCTCTCTATTTCTTTTTCCCCAACACTCTTGATAATTCCTTTATTTTCTAAAAAAATTTTTCACAATGAAGCGGAAAGAACGGAACTTTTCTACTCGTGGTTGATTTGATTTTTGACTGGAACATCAAATCAAAGACAAATATAATAGGAAGAAGTAAACGATTCATTTGCCGCTTCTCTTAATGAGATTTATGGAAACAAACGGTGTGAATGGGACGAATGATTGTTTGGTGAACGTATCGTTTGATCGTACACTGTTACATTAACGATGAATGCGTATTGGAGGTTATTTCAGTGAGTGTTGAAGAACTGAAACTAAGCTATTTCTTTGAGAATACGGAAAGCTTTGCTGTTCCTGAAGTTTTTGAAGGGGTTGAGTACCCTTGGGAAGCTTTGCAAAAAGCAACACAGATTGTTGACGAACGGGTTGAAGAAAAGAAGCTGCAAGTCAATGAAGGCACTTTAGCCGAGGGCAGTTATCTGCACGGCAACTATTTGATCGGAAAGGGCACGCAGATTCATTCGCAAGTGACGATTGAGGGCCCGGTGATCATTGGTGAAAACGTGACGATTCAGTCCGGCGCGTTGATTCGTCCCTACACGGTTATCGGCAATAACTGCGTGATCGGTCACGGCTGCGAAGTGAAACATGCGATTGTCGGAAACGGCGCGAAGGTGCAGAGCTTCACGTTTGCAGGCGATTCGGTGCTTGGTCAAGGTGCACGTGTCGGTTCCGGTACGATTATTGCTAATCGCCGCTTCGATCAAGGCATCATCGGCGTCAAAGTCGGCGACACCTATACCAAATTTGACACTGATTTCTTCGGTTGCGTGCTCGGCGACTTCAGTCGAATTGGCGCCAACTCGGCGACACTTCCGGGAACATGCATCGGACCATATACGTGGGTATTCCCGCTGACCCGTGTTCATGGCTTTGTGCCAAAGGAAACGCGCGTATCAACAAGCAAAGCACTGAACTTTACCCCGAACAAGAAAATGAAACTGAAGCCGTAAAAGTAAATGAAAAGCATGTGATTTTGCCCTGCGTCAAAAAATGGATGAGACCGGTATTTGCTAGCGAGATTGGAATATCGCGATAAGGCCGCAATCGAGCAGCAGCGAAACTTTGAATCACGGGACCTTCTTTAGGTCATGCTATAATGAACTTAAAAGTAACCGATTTCACCCATTATAGTGATGGGGCAGGGGGGATAGATGTGATGCGAACGCAAAAGGCAACATTTGCCGGTGGTTGTTTTTGGTGCATGGTTCAGCCCTTTGATCAAGAACCGGGCATTATCAAGGTGCGCTCGGGCTACACCGGCGGCCATACGGAAAATCCAAGCTATCGTGAGGTCTGCTCCGGAAAAACGGGACATGCAGAGGCGGTGCAAATTACGTTTGATCCTGATGTTTATCCGTATCGCAAGTTATTGGAACAGTACTGGCAGCAGATTGACCCGACCGATCGTCAGGGTCAGTTCCATGATCGCGGCGACCAGTACCGAACGGCCATCTTTTATCATAATGCTGAGCAGAAACATCTTGCAGAAGCGTCAAAAAAAGAACTGGAGCAAAGTGGACGTTTTCGTGAGCCGATTGTGACGGAGATTGTCGCGGCAGGTCCATTCTATCCGGCAGAGGAGTCGCACCAAAACTATTATCGAAAAGATCCGGGCAGCTATCGGCGCTATCGCCGGGGCTCCGGTCGGGATGATTTTATCGCGAAACATTGGGGTACAAAGAAAAACCACAAGCAGTTAAAAGAGCAGCTGACACCGATCCAGTATGAGGTGACGCAGAAAAGCGGTACGGAGCCGCCGTTTCAAAACGCCTATTGGGACAACAAAAAGCCCGGTATTTATGTCGATCTTGTCTCCGGTGAACCGTTGTTTTCGACTACCGATCAATACGATGCAGGCTGCGGCTGGCCAAGTTTCACGCGGCCAATCAGCACCCATCGACTTGTGACACACCCAGACAATACATTGGGTATGTTTCGCACCGAAGTACGCAGCAAGCTGGGCGATGCGCATCTCGGCCATGTTTTCACTGAACCGACCGGAACACGGTTCTGCATCAATTCAGCAGCACTGCGTTTCATTCCAAAAGAAGATTTGGAAAAGGAAGGCTACGGGGAGTATTTGGCGCTTTTTCAACAAGATGCACAATGAGCGGGTTTTTAACCGCTCTTTTTTTCTGCGATTGAATCCGCTACACTGAAAGATAACGGGAAAAAGGGAGTGCACAAAAATGCAGCAAGCGAGTCACGTTCAACATGACCATAATCAGGCAGTATTCAAGCTCTCGCCATTCAAAAAGTTATCGGAGCAGCAGAAAAAGCTGAAGCAAAGCATTGAAGCTTTTTGCCGGGTTAACGTGCAAATTCCCGGTCCGGCGCTGTTCGTCATTCAGGGTGATGCGGGCACAGGAAAGAGTGTGGTGCTCAGTTCCGTCTTCAATTCGATTCAAAGCGCATCACGCAGCGGCGCGGCAGACGATCCGCTGGCGCAAACGGAGAATTACCTGATTGTCAATCACGCGGAAATGATTAAACTGTACAAAGAGATTGCCGAGGAACTGCCGTATGTGCGCAAAAAGGACTTTATTCGTCCCACCTCGTTTATTAACCAAATGCACAAACGCGGGGAACGTGCGGACATTGTCTTTGTCGATGAGGCGCATCTGCTGCTCAGCAAAAGTGACCGCTACAATCGCTTTAATCAGGACAACCAGCTTGAGGAGATTTTGAAATGCAGCCGAGTGGTTGTGATCGTCTTTGATGAAAAACAGGTACTGAAACTCAAAAGCTATTGGAATCACGTGGCCGTCAAACGGTTTATGGACGGCATCCCAAGCGAAATCTTTCATTTAACCGATCAGTTTCGGGTGCGTGCTGCTGCGGATGTCTCGGAATGGATCAATGCCTTCGTCCATAAGCATGTGCTGCCGCTGCCGCACAAGCAGACCTTTGATTTTCGCATCTTCGATGATGCAGGAGAACTTTTCCAAGTGATCAAAGCGCGCAACAGTCACGATCATTTGTCTCGTCTGCTTGCGACTTATGATTATCCGTATGCGCTCGACGGCAAGGACTATTTTATCGATGAGCCGAATTTCCATGTGCGCTGGGACCGCTCGAAACCGACCGACAAGCAGGCGTGGGCCGAGCGTGCCGATACGATTGATGAAGTTGGATCGGTGTATACGATTCAAGGCTTTGACTTGAATTATGCGGGCGTCATTCTCGGTCCGACCGTTACCTATGACGAGCAGAACGACCAGCTTGTGATTCGTCCAGAAAACTACCAGGATGGTGCGGCATTCGTCAAACGCGATGATCTAGATCATGTCGATACAATTAAAGAGCAGATCATCCTGAACTCGATTAATGTATTGATGACGCGCGGCGTTTATGGGCTGTATCTGTACGCTAGCGATCCGAAGCTGCGGCGCAGGCTGATGGCGCTTCAGGAAAAAAGGCGTTGAAAAAAGCACGCGGCTACTTGCGAAAGAAGCTGCGTGCTCAACCTTGTAAAAACTGATAGATGCGACAGGCCATGGCGAGGTTCATCCAGTCTTCGCTATGAGAAAGCTTAACCGATAAAATGGATTCAATCTGGTTGATTCGGTAATAGAGCGTATTGTGATGGATCGTCAATGCCTCGGTTGTTTCCTGGAGATTACGATTATGCTCCAAATAGACGAGGAGTGTTTTTAAGAGTTCTTTATGCTTGCGTGCATCATACTCCAGCAGCAGGCCCAGATGATCCTCAACAAAAAGCTTCAGCTCATCCGGGTCATGATTCATGAGCAAATGATCAATCCCGCCGCTGGAAAAACGGTACACTTTGCCACTTTTTTTCTTTTTAAGCAAGCGGATGCATTGCCGGGCGTCGTTGTAGGATTGATTAATTCGAATAAATCCCTCCTCCAAACGGCCGATGCCTACTTTGATCGCCCCCGGAAATTGATTAATGCGGGTGCTGAAGCGCGTCAGTTTCGAATCAATGGTTCGTTTCTCAGCATCAGATGGGAAGGATAAAAAGGCGACAATGGCTCCTCTTCTGTGGGCAACCAAGCCTTTAATCGTCACTTCCTTGAGTGCTTGTTCCAGCCACTTCATGCAGGCTTCACTGGCAAATTGCTCCTGAATTCCCGGAGTTGCTGTTTGAGTGTACTCGCAGATGAGCACGGTGTAGAGGTCCTTCTCATTCAGATCTAGATTTTTTGCCTGCTGAAGCATATTCTCGTTAAAGGTATTACTCAGCACCTGATCAAAGATATCGCCGAACAGCTGCCGCTTTGTCTGCTCAACTGCCTGCCGTTTCATGGACTCAAGTCCAAGAAATGAGGCACTGTACTCAAGCAAGGTCCGGTCACTGTCGTTGAACGTATTTTTATTGATCCAGGCGCAGAGAAATCCGATCACGCGTTCAGCACCGACTACGGGGATGATTAACAAAAGTTCATCCTCTGTCAGTTTGAGCAGCTGCCATTTTTTCACGCGTACGGAGTAGCGGGCTTCCCGTGTTTTTAAAAAATGGTCCGGCAGTACGTGCTGCGCGCTGGTTCCGCACGAGGCAATAGGAAAGAGCAGTTCATCATAATAGACAATCGGCGTATGTGCGGTGCTGTACATCGCGCTCATGATTTCATTGATGCCTTTGTTATTGCGACTCAATGCAGTCAGAATGTTATATAAGTCGAGCGTTTTTCGCAGCTGCGAGTGCTCGGTGCGAAGCGCGCGATAGGTGATATCCAGTTCACGCTTCGTCTTTTTCGCTTCGCGCTGGTTCTTATAACGACCGTATAATAATGAAATATAGTTTAGAACGTTCTGCAGTGTATCAACGATTTCCGGTGAAAAACAGGAGCCGTCGCTGAAACCAAACAGAACAACGGCACCAAAGGATTGCTGGTTGTTGATAATTGGAAAAGCAAGCGCCGTGCTGGGCATCCGCTTCCACTGTGCTGCCTGAATCAGATAGTCCCGGTTTTTCGGCGACAGGGATGCCATGGCTTGTTGAAGAGCTGTTTTCGTGTTATAAACCAGCAGTTCTTGTTTAGAAAAGGCGGTGCCGGCGAGCGACTCATCGGATGAGAGCTGAATGCGTTGATAATATTCATGATCGAATCCGCTGCCGGACTCAATGACCAGTTTGCTTGTCCGCTCGTTATTCAGTAGCAATAAGCCGGCCTCGGCACCAGGGAGACCTGTAATCAGCGTGTCCAGCAATTTTGTGTAAAAGGAGTCGTCAACGTCATTCAATACCTCCCCGCTCAGACCGAGCCAAAGCTTTTCTTCAACGCTGCGCTTCTCTAAGGCTAATGCCGCTTCAAAGCATACAGGCAGAAATGTACGGCACTGCTGCAAATAGTCACGAAAAACGGCCGTTTTTTCCGTATCGAAGACAAGCAAAAAATGATCCGCTACAGAAACGCAGTCCGCTTTCTTTGGCAACGCGGCGATATTATCCTGCTGAGGAAAGGCCCAGATGCAGTGCTTTCTGTCTCCGACCTGTTCCCATAATGAGAGATGGGTCAGCGCAAAACGACTGCACCAATTGTGAAGCGTTGCTGTGACAAAATGACGGTTATCCTGTTGTTTCTGGTTGCGGGTTCTGATCGTCAAAGGATTATCCTCTTTCTTTTTTCATCGCTGCTTGGCGATCCTGAAGTTTTACGCCTGCCCGGACTGCATCGATCCATTCATAGTATTCATCGATGAGCACATGCTTATTATTCTTGTAAATGGCGTTCAATTCCTGAATGGGCTCAGCTGAATCATCAACACGAAAGTCGACATAAGGAAACCCCTCCTCAGCCACTACTTTGATCGCAGCCGCTTGTTTTCCACGCGCGTCTCCGCCGATCTTGTCTCCGGCAAGCATCGCAGCAAGCAGCCGTTCCTGTAGTGGTCCGTTGGTTCGTTCAAAGGTTTCCGCTACGGCGTAGAGTACATCCAGACTGGTCAGAATATTGCCTTGAACGGCAAATTGATCGCCGATAATATGCCCTTTGGCATCATCATTTTCAACACCGGTATAAACCGCGCTGTTTCCAAAATGATCCATGACGATTAATTGACGCAATTCTCGGCCCGGATCTTTCATGAGCAGCGTATTTAACGTTTCATTGGCTGTTTTGCCCGCTTCCAGGTATTTGATTCCAATTGGCCCCAAAGTGGGGTTGACCCATCCCTGGGAAGCGATAATTCCGATATTGGCTTTAATGGTCGGTGAATAGGCGCCGATACCTGGAAAGCATGAGGTTACCGCTGCACCGAAATACCCGGTTTCTTTACATTTGGCGACAATCGAATAAGTCATTGGTGCGCCTCCTGAACAACATGACATGCGACATAGTGACCTTTTTTCATTTCAACCCACTCCGGTTCTTTTTCTGCACAAATCGCTTTGGCGAACGGGCATCGCGTTCGGAAATGGCATCCGGACGGAGGATGGACAGGACTTGGAATTTCGCCCTTGAGCATGATTTTGTTCTTAGATCGTTGTGGTTCTGCAATCGGGATTGCCGAGAGCAGAGCCTGGGTATAAGGGTGCAGGGGTTCTTGATACAACGCATCCCGATCTGTTAATTCTACCATTTTTCCAAGATACATGACGCCGATGCGGTCACTCATATAATCGATCACACTCAAATCATGAGAGATGAAGAGATACGTATAATTGAAAGCGTGCTGAAGTTCCTTCATTAGATTGAGAATCTGCGCCTGAATACTCATATCAAGTGCAGCCACGGGCTCGTCGGCGACCACAAATTTAGGTTTCAATGCGAGTGAACGGGCAATGCCGATCCGCTGTAACTGCCCTCCGGAGAATTCATGCGGATAGCGATTCAAGTACTGGGACGGGATCCCAACCGCATCGATAAGCGTTTTGATTGTTTCGCTGCGCGTCCGCTTATCTTCGCCGTAAGCTTTTAGCGGCTCATGAAGACTGTCTTGAATGGTCATTCTCGGATTAAGCGCGGCGTACGGGTCTTGGAAGATGAATTGCATCTCCCGGCGTTTTTGCCACAGCGCCTGCTTCGACAGCTGCGTTAAGTCCTGACCGTCGAAAAAGAGTGATCCGGATGTCGGCGTCAGCAAGTGCAGCAGCAGTCGGCCGGTTGTTGATTTTCCACATCCGGATTCGCCAACAAGGCCAAGTGTTTCACCTTTATCGATTGAAAAAGAGACATCATCGACGGCTTTTACGTATTGGCTGTTTTTTCCACGCCAGTTTTTAGCAACTGGAAAATATTTTTTTAGATGATCGACACGAATGAATGGTTTATAGTCACGGTTCAAAAGGAATTCATCCTCTCACTTGATAAATGACAAGCAGACTGATGATTTTCTGCGATTTTATGCAGCGGCGGTTCGACATTTTTGCAGCGGTCAAAAGCGAAGGGGCATCGCTCTTGAAACAGGCAGCCGCCCTGCATTTCATAGAGATTTGGCGGATGGCCGCTGATCGGTATCAGTTTTTTTCTTGAGCCGATTTTCGGCATCGATGCCAGCAATCCTTTCGTGTAGGGATGCTGGGGATGATGAAACAGTTCGTCAACAGGTGCCTGCTCAACGATTTTCCCGGCGTACATGACGGCGACGCGGTCGCATACTTCTGCGACAACGCCTAAATCATGGGTGATGAGCAAAACCCCTGCTTGCGTCTCGTCTCTGAGCTTAACCATCAGGTCAAGAATTTGTGCTTGTATCGTGACATCAAGCGCAGTTGTCGGTTCATCGGCAATAAGCAATGATGGATTTCCAGCAAGTGCCATGGCGATAACTGCGCGCTGCTTCATACCTCCGCTGAATTGATGTGCATATTGTTTGGCACGGGTTTCGTGATCGGAAATCCCTACTTTTTGCAGCATCTTTAAGGCGATCGACCAGGCTTTATTTTTTGCTGCGCGCTGATGCATCTGCGGGACTTCCGCGATCTGATTGCCAATGGTAAAGACAGGATTGAGCGAAGACATTGGATTCTGTGCAATAAAGCCAATTTTGTTGCCACGGATCTTCTGCATTTGTTTGTCGCTTTTTTTGATCAGATCCTCGCCCTCGAAGAAAGCTTCTCCTTCAAGGTACTCCTTTCTTTGATTACCGATTAAGCGGAGCAGTGCCTTTGTCGTTGTGCTTTTTCCGCATCCGGATTCACCAACAAGGCCGAGAATTTCGCCTTTTTTTAAAGTGAAGGACAGATCATCGACCGCCTTCACGGTACGTTGTTTTGATCTAAAATATGCTTTGAGATGCCGAACATCAAGAAGCAGGTCGTCATTCATCGTGTTCTCCTCCCATCGATTAGTTGCCTGTGCCGGTTCTTGGATCAAGTACATCGCGCAAACCGTCTCCGACGCTATTGAAGCTGAACACCGCAAGCGTGATTGCGATCCCCGGGAATACAGCCGTCCACCACGAAAGTTCCATCCAATCTTTTGCGCTGCTGAGCATGATGCCCCAGGAAGGGGTGTCCGGCGAGACGCCAAGTCCTAAGAAGCTTAGCGCAGCTTCCGATAGGATGGCGAAGGCAAAGGAAAGGGTGACTTGAACGATCAGCGGCGAGAGGATGTTTGGCAGAATATGATGCCATAAGATCTTAATCTTCTTAACGCCCATTGAATAGGCGGCTTCAATATATAAGGAATCTCTGATATTTAATACGGCCCCGCGTGCGATGCGCGAGAAAATCGGTGTATAGACAATGCCGATTGCCAGCATCAAATTGTTTAGACTCGGACCGAGAATCGCCATGATCACGAGCGCCAGAAGAATATCCGGAAGCGCAAACAGAACGTCTGTAATTCTTGAAATCAGTGAATCGACCCAACCGCCACTGTATCCGGCGATTACCCCCATAACCGTGCCGACAATGAAGGAAAACCCAACGGCAATGATTCCGACTTGAAGAGAAATGCGCGAACCATAAATGATTCTGCTAAGAATATCTCTGCCGAATTGATCGGTGCCGAACCAATGCGAGCTGCTTGGACCTGTAAGCCGAGCCGCTGTGCTCATTGTATATGGATTATGCGGTGCGATTTGTCTTGCAAAGATGGCGATGACGATCAGCAGAAGAATAAATGCGAGGCCGCTGACTGCCAAAAGGTTGTGCCGATAACGATTCCAGACTTTTAACATGCGTGAATCACCTCATTTTACTTACTAAGTGCGCACTAGCTCATCGACATTTATTTATATCGAATTCTTGGATTAATCCATCCGTAAATCACATCAATCAACAGATTAATCATAATGAAGGTTACGGCAACAAACAAAATGGTTCCTTGAAGCAGGCTGTAGTCGCGGTTGGATATGGCCTGCAGGGCAAGCCGGCCCATACCGGGCAGCGCAAACACCTGTTCAATGATTACTGATCCGCCAAGCAGATAGCCGATCTGGATGCCGACGACAGTCATAACCGGTACCAAGGCATTACGAAGCCCGTGTTTCCATATAATCCTTGCGGTGCTGGCACCTTTCGCTTTTGCCATTTTGATGTAGTCCTCATTAAGTACATCAAGCATTGCTGAACGTGTGGAACGCATGGTTACGGCGGCAACCGCTGTGCCTAGAGCGATAACCGGCATCAGCAATGATCTTAGATTTTCACCGATACCTGCGCTCAGCGGCTGGTATCCGCCGGAAGGAAGCAGATGCAAGTGCAGTGAAAAGATGAGAATGAGCAAAGTGCCCAGCCAAAAGTTTGGAACGGAGATCCCGAACATGCCGAATGTTCCCGAAGCATAATCGGCTCTGGTGCCGTGTTTGCACGCGGCGAGCACACCTAGCGGGATCGCGATGATCAGGGCAACAACCAAGCTGAGCAGTGCCAGCTCCAGCGTGATCGGAAGCCGTTCCATAAGGGCTGAAAGCACCGGCTGTCCCGTAAATGAAGATGTACCGAAGTCGCCTATAAAGACGTGTCCGATCCAAATTAAATATTGAAGGATCACCGGTTGATCCAGTCCCATTTCGCTGCGCAGTTTATGCGCAAGTTTCGGGTCGTAATTGGTTCCGAGAATGGCTGTTACCGTGTCTCCCGGAACAAGCCGGATCAAGAAGAACGTTAAGATCGATATGCCAATAAGTATAGGTACAGCGATTATTAATCGGTGAAGAATGTATTTACCCATAAGCTCGCCCCTACAAAATTAGTATGTAATGAAAAAGACAAGGGCTGTCTTGTCTTTTTCGCAAGAAAAAAAGTATATCATTCGTCATAACCTAGTGTCGTGGCTAGGAATCAAAAACGCAGGTCTATTAGCAGGGCCAAGGAGGCTCGCGGTGCGCCCGCG
>NZ_BJMS01000032.1 GCF_006539285.1 Sporolactobacillus inulinus | reverse complement strand
TTTTGACTGTCCAGTGAACCTAGTATTTGTAAATAAAAAAATGGAACTCGTAACCAATACCGCAGTTAATAAGTGCTTAAAACAGCTGTGCGGAAAACTTGGAATAACGGAGATCACCTGTCATGGACTTCGCCATACGCATGCGTCTATTTTATTGTATAAGGGGGTTAGCATCAATTATCTTTCCCGTCGGTTGGGACATGACAGCGTTCTGACAACCATGCGCGTTTACACACACATATTAGATGAGCTTGCTCAGAGAGACTCTGAGACGACAGACGCTGCGATGGATGACCTCTTCCAAGTCGCCAAATAAGCTCCGGAACAATCCGGAATTCATCCGGAATTATTTCGGATAGTATCGGATGGCATCGAATTCTCCTCAAAAGAAAAAGCCCGAAAACCTTGATAAATCAACGTTTTCGAACCTTCTCAAGAATCTCACAGAATTGTGGATATGGAGACGGTGGGAGTCGAACCCACGTCCAAAGACATCGTAATTTAAGTTTCTACGAGCGTAGTCGGCATATTAGCGTTTCGCCTCGGCGTTGGCCTGCCGACAGGCTTTCGCGAGGCTATCCCGATTATTCTCTTCCATGGCCCTCAGGATGCGGGCTTCCGGCGTATCCCACTAGAGTGAGTCCCTGATCCTACCACATGGGCGATGGAGGGAGGGACCGCTAAAGCTGATTAGGCAGCTAGAGCGAGGTTGTTATTCGTTTTGCCAGTTATGGCTTTGGCGTTTTTACGAGGCCGACCCCCTCGGCTCGCCGCTTAAACCCGACCTGCCCCTGTCGAATCCGTAACGTCCCCGTTTAAAAAAAGCAACGGGACTTGCGGTGAAAATCCATAACTGTAACTGTGCTTAACACAGTAATTGAATTATAGCAGATGATCCGCTGCTTTTCAACTTACACTTTTTGGTTATTGCGAAATGCGCGTGCCATTTCGCGCTGAGCACTGCGTTTTTTCATCGATTCGCGCTTATCGTACATTTTCTTGCCGCGTCCAAGTCCAACGAGCACTTTGGCAAAGCCGTGTTTGATATAAATTTTCAGCGGAACAAGTGCATAGCCCGTCTGATCGGCGGCCGGCCCAAGCTTATTAATCTCCTTGCGGTGCAAGAGCAGCTTGCGCGTACGCAGCGGATCGTGGTTGTACCGGTTGCCTTGTTCGTATTGACTGATGTTCATATTATAAACAAAGGCTTCGCCGTTTTCGATGCGGGCGAATGCATCTTGGATATTCACTTTTCCGCGGCGAATGGCTTTAATTTCCGTTCCTTGCAGGACAAGTCCCGCCTCAACTGTTTCTTCAATAAAATATTCGTGACGCGCCTTGCGGTTTTGCGCAAGGACGCGGCTTTCGCCTTTTCCCATTACCAACACCTGCCAAACATACGTTCATTAGTTCATTATAGGCGATACACGCCCCGCGGGGCAAGTCCCCGCATTTTGTGTCGACTCATCTGCGCATTCTGCGTGGTGATATAAGATCGAGCAAGATTAAAATGACAAGAAACACAAAAGAGGTCAGCAGCATATCAGAGGCGTCTTTTTTGACTGTGCCGCGAACTGACTGTACCAGAACCACTGAACCACAAAGCTGGCAACAAACAGTCCGGCATAGTACAGGACCTTTTTCATCGCAAGCCGCCCTTTTCGTCGCTTGGATAGCCAAGCGCTTCATAAATCGCATGTGCGACGCCATCCTCATTACAATCGATTGTCACACGGTCACAATAGTTCTTGATCTCGTCATTGGCATTGCCCATCGCCACCGATACACCGGCCACATCAAACATGGAAAGATCATTATAATTGTCCCCGATTGCCATGACCTCGCGAAGCGGAATCCCCAGATAATGCGCCAAATGATCGAGCGCATTGCCTTTGGATACGTTAGGCGGCATGATTTCAAAATTGCCTGTACCGCTGGTGACAATGCTGTATTTGTGTTTCCCTTCATAGGTCTCGCGTGCTTTTTGCAGTTTCTCGTCGTCATAGGAGAAGATAATAATTTTCGAGAACTCGGTATGATTCGTCTCGAATACGCTCCAATCGTCAACCGCACGGTAAAAATCATCGCGTGTCGCACCTTGGAAGCCGACGGATCGGTCTTCATGAATTCCGAGGCGTTGCAGTTCATCGCGCAGCCAGTCGACACCCTGTTCCGGAACATAGATATGATGTGTTGAATAGACTCCAATATAGTAGTGCTGTGCGACAAGTTCCTGAACAATCGCCAGCGCTTCGTTGCGATCCAAAAAGTCGGCACCCAGCAACTTGCCGTCGGATGAATGGATCGTCGCCCCATTGGCGCCGATCAAATGCGCCTCCACGTCAACTTCACGCATTTTACTGCTAATATCAAAAAAGGCGCGTCCGGAAGCAATTGCCAGCGTCACTCCTTTTGCGTGAGCATCGCGCAGTGCTTTCAAATTTCCCCAACTGATTTCACGGTGCTTATTCAGCAGCGTTCCATCCATATCCATCGCCAATAGTTTTATCATCGGATCCTCCTGTTTACATATGATCGCGGCGTGCAAAATCGACAAAGCGGAATTTATCTGCTCGGTGTCTGGATTCGGTATACTGAAATAATTGCGCATTCTCAAGATACACGAGGCTGCGTACGACAACGACATGTGTTCCCTCATGCATCGTCAGATAACGATAGTCTTCCTCGTTCGCCGATTCAACGGTAATTTCTTTTTTTGCAAAGCCGATTTTCAATCCCAATTCATTTTCAATATAATCATACAGCGAATGCGCGCATTGATCCGCAGTCAGCATCGGCACAACCTCTTGAATTAAGTAATCCCGATCTAAAATCACGGACTCGCCCTCTGTTGATCGAGAACGGACGACCTGCCAGACCGTCTGCCCCTCCTGCAGATTCATCATCATTTTCAAGTGCTCATCAGGGTTTAGTAAGACGACCTGGTGAACATCGGTCGTCCATTGCCGTTTTGAATGAGCCGCGAGTTCGCGAAAACTTGTAAGTCCGGAAATGGGAAAGTTCTGCCTGCTGACATCCAGAACGATCGACCCTTTTCCTTGAACCTTTTGAATATAGCCGTTGCGCGATAGCATCGCGAGCGCCTTGCGGATCGTTTCGCGAGAAGCATGATACTGCGCGCATAGTTCATTTTCAGTCGGCAAAAGTGCCCCCGCATCAATCTTTTTTTTGAGTATTTTTTCGCTGAGGTCATGATAAATCGAGACAAATTTGCTTTTCCTCATCGTGTTCGTGCTCCTTAAGGCGGCAAAATGCATGGATTCGTCCGCGACTGCCTCTCTGCTGTAAAGGATAAGAAAATAATAAAAAGAAAGGGCATACTTCGCCCCTATCTTTCATTTCCCACTATTTAGTATACCAAAACAGATCCATGAAAACCCTCACAATGCAGATGAATTCGTGAATTTTCCAAATCAATTCAGAAGGTATGCTGCCGACTCGTAAGGACGGAGCGGCAAACGGGCAGCAAGGTGCAGTGCATCCGGATAGTTATGAATCAGCAATGCGTTCTTCCCATTTAAGAACGCCTGCGGCACTGAGAATGGAACCGAATGATTCGTAAAATTGCTGACCACAAGCAGCTGCTTCCCGTCATTGCTACGCACGTACGCAAAGATGTCCGGGTGTTCCGGGGCAATCAGCGCAAAATCGCCGTCCCGAATCACAGAAAATTCTTTTCGCAATCCGATCAATTTTCGGTAATAATGAAAAACAGAATCCGGATCTTCAAGCGCAAGCGTAGCGTTAACCGTTTGCGCGTTTGGCGCAAGCGGAATCCACGGTGTACCCGTAGTGAACCCGCCATTTTCCCCTGCCTCCCACTGCATCGGTGTCCGTCCGTTATCACGTGATTTTTGCTGGAGAACCGCCATGATTTCTGCTTCATATTTTCCTTGCTTTTTCAGCAGTTCGTAGGCATTCAGCGTCTCGATATCACGGTATTGGTCAATCGAGGTGAAGTTCGGATTGGTCATGCCGAGTTCTTCGCCCTGATAGATATAAGGTGTGCCCTGCATCAGGTGGAGCGTGGTCGCCAGCATTTTCGCCGATTTAATCCGGTATTCCCCTTCATCACCAAAACGAGAGACAATCCGCGGCTGATCATGATTGCACCAGAAAAGCGCATTCCAACCCCCGCCATCATGCATGCCTTTCTGCCAATCAGCCATGACCTTTTTCAAGTCTGGGAGATGCAACGTGCCAAGTGCCCATTTCTGGCCGTTCGGGTAGTCGACTTTTAAGTGATGGAAAGTAAAGACCATTGTCAACTCTTCATGCTTTGGATTCGTATAACGAATGCAGTTCTCGAT
The DNA here is from genome assembly GCF_006539285.1 of Sporolactobacillus inulinus. GTDB lineage: Bacteria > Bacillota > Bacilli > Bacillales > Sporolactobacillaceae > Sporolactobacillus > Sporolactobacillus inulinus. The sequence continues at coordinate 2,604 of NZ_BJMS01000032.1, read as the reverse complement.
TGTTGTTGAGGACATCTCGCCAACAGTCAGTGTTTCTGCACGTTTGCCGAACACCTGTTGATTCATTTCGTGTAGATATTCATGTACACGCGGACCGTCTGTGTAAAAGGGCCGCCCGTCTCCCGGTGAGCTCGGATCGTGATCATCCGGAAAGTGCTGATCCTTTGAAATGTTATTGATGACATCAAGCCGAAAGCCATCGCTGCCCTGATCGAGCCAGAAGTTCATCATTTTATACACTTCTTCGCGTACGTGTTTATTTTCCCAGTTTAAATCCGCCTGACTGACGTCGTATAAATGTAAATAATACTGATTGCTTTTCACATCGTATGCCCATGCCGATCCGCCGAATTTAGATTGCCAGTTGTTTGGCGCCCCGCCGTCTTTTCCCGGATCGCGCCAAATGTAATAATCGCGATAAGGATTGTCTTTGCCCTTGAGCGCTTCTTGAAACCAATGGTGCGCGGTTGACGTATGATTCACCACAATGTCCATGACGATTTTCAGGTTGCGTCTATGCGCTTCATTGAAGAGGCGGCGTAAATCGTCCATGGTTCCGAATTCCGGCTGCAGACTGTAATAGTCGCTAATATCATAGCCATTATCGTTCTGCGGCGAACGATACATAGGCGTCAGCCAGAGCACATCCGCGCCCAGTGTTTTGATATAGTCGAGCTTTTCAATAATCCCGTTAATATCGCCAATTCCATCTCCATTTGTATCGTTGAAACTCTTCGGATAGATCTGATAAACAGTCGCTGATTTCCACCAATCGTGATGCATTTGAGTCACACCCAATCTTTTTTCTTTACACCTTGTCTCTGTCGTTACCCTTCGTCAATTGAATTTTTACTGAATTTCGCGAAAATATAGGTGAGTACAAACGGCAGGATTAACACGATCATCATGCCGATGAAGAACACACCCCAGTAGTTCGGAATGATCGACAGAAAACCAGGCAGCCCGCCGATGCCAATTGATGTTGCTTTGACGCCGAACAAGGTGATGAATGCCCCGGCAATTCCGGAACTCGTGATCGCTGCCAAGAACGGATAGCGGAATCTGAGGTTGACCCCGAACATTGCCGGTTCCGTAATTCCAAGCCATGCAGAGATGGACGAGGTCATTGCCAAGCCTTTGAGCTTTGCGTCTCGCGCAATTAAGAACATTGCGAATGCCGCCGCCCCTTGTGCGATATTTGATAATGCGAGCATCGGCCAAAGGAACGTAGAGCCAGTGCTTCCGATCAGCTGCAAATCGACGGCAAGGAAAATCTGATGCATCCCGGTGATGACCAAGACGCCGTAGAAGAAGCCATAAACCAATCCGCCGACAATCGGTGCGAAGTGAAATAACGCAACAATTCCTGCCGTGATCCAGTTTGCCAGCGTCAGCGTCACCGGTCCGATAATGGTAAAGGAAAGCAGCCCGGTAACCAGAAGTGAAACCGGTGCGACGACAAGAAGCTGAATCGAATCATAGACATGTTTTTTCAAAAACAGTTCAAGCTTCGCCAATACATAGGAAGCAACAAGAACTGGGAGTACTTGGCCTTGATAGCCCACCTTGTCAATGTGCAGACCGAACAGATCCCAGATCGGCACCGTGCCTTTGTTCTGGGCATCCGCTAAGGCATATGCATTAAGCAACGACGGGTGCACAAGCACCAGCCCAAGTACAATACCGAGCAGCGGGTTGCCGCCGAATTTCTTAACCGCTGACCAACCGATCAGCGCCGGCAGGAATACAAAGGCAGTGTTGGCAATGACAAGGATAATGTCCGCAAAGTCTTTCCATTGCGGATACGCTTGCACCACCGATTTTTCGAAGAAAATCCCCGGATTGGCAAGAATGTTGTTAATGCCCATCAGTAAACCGGCGGTAACAATTGCCGGCAGGATTGGAATGAAAATATCCGCTAAGGTTTTAATCCCCTTCTGCAGCGGATTCATTTTTTCTGCTGCAGCGTCCTTGACTTCCTGTTTCGTTGCTTCACCAATCCCTGTCAGACGAACGAAAAGGTCATAAACCTTATCAACCGTCCCGTTTCCAATCACGATCTGAAATTGACCGTTGGCTGAGAACGACCCTTTAACCAGATCAATTGTATTTAATTTTTCTTTATCGACCTTGCCTTCATCATTTAGGATCAAGCGAAGACGTGTGACGCAGTGTGTTGCGGCATTAATATTTTCAGCGCCGCCAACCGAATCAATAATTTGTTTGACCGATGATTCATTGATCGCTGCCATTTCGATCCACTCCTAATAATTGATGTATCAAAAAAAGATTGCGCTTTCATTAGTGCCTAGTGAATCATTCAGATCACATGCGGATGCACGGCCGCTGCATCGGCAATGATGATCGTCCATCATTAATTAGTACAGTTGTTATTATAGCGCTTACATTCATATTTGTATAGTCAAATCGTGAATTTATTATTCGTTGTATAGATGAATACTTGTCCCCTTATACTTACGCCTCCTGATACCTTGTGGATGAATAAATCGAACACGAAAAGAAAGTTGTTCCAGCTGAAAGGTGCTTCTCAAATCAATGCTTTTGACCGGTCTATTTTCCTTCGCTTCGTTTATATCGGATTTT
>NZ_BJMS01000031.1 GCF_006539285.1 Sporolactobacillus inulinus | reverse complement strand
AGGCGCCAGAGTACCCCTGCTTTGATTCTCGGCCAGGACACTGGGCTATTGGTTTGAGACGGGGAAAAATCGTATACGTTCTTATCCTGTGAAAAAAAAAAAAAAAAACTCGACGAAACGGATTGGATCCGTTTTGCCGAGGGCAGTGGCTAATGATTAATTTTTACCTTGATTGTTTGAAAAGGAATGGTTGTTGCCGCCGTGATTGTTTCCGCCTCGACGATTGCCGTTTCGGTTACGGCTTCCACCGCCTCTGGAATTCGTGGACTTATTGCCATTCCGATCGCCAAAGCGTTTCTTTCCGCCATTTTGCGGTCCGGTTTTGCCTTGGATAATTGTCGGCCGTGATTTGCGTTGCCGCGGTTTTTGCGGTTTCATCCCCACAACTTCAAAGTCAACGGCATGTTCATCCAGATTAACGTTGAGCACGCGGACCTCGATTTCATCGCCGATCCGGAACAGGTGACCGGTTCGTTCGCCGACGAGCGCCATATTTTCTTCACTGTAATGATAGTAGTCGTCGGTCAGATAGCTGATGTGGACCAAACCTTCAATTGTATTCGACAACTCAACAAACAAGCCGAAGTTGGTGACCCCGCTGACCACACCGGAGAAGGTTTCGCCGACTTTGTCCTGCATAAACTCAGCCTTCTTCAGATCATCGGTATCACGCTCTGCTTCAACCGCTCGTTGCTCACATTCCGAGGTATGCTTTGCGATTTCAGGCATTTTTGATTTCCAGAATTCTTGCGTTTTCTGATCCGTTTTCTTCTCAAACAGATATTTGCGCAGGAGCCGGTGTACAGTCAAATCCGGGTAGCGGCGAATCGGTGAGGTGAAGTGTGTGTAGTACTCCGTGGAAAGACCGAAGTGTCCCAAACACTTGTCATCATATTTCGCTTTGGCCATCGAACGCAGCATCACCGTACTGATCACTGCTTCCTCCGGTTGGCCCTTCGCTTTTTCAAGCAAGGATTGCAAGGTCCGCGGATGAACATTGTCCGGTGAACCATGGAGGACATAACCGAAGTTGACAACGAAGTCAAAGAATTTCTCCAGTTTTTCCGAGTTTGGTTCTTCATGGACACGATAGATAAACGGCAGGCGCAATTTATCTACATGTTCGGCAACCGTTTCATTGGCTGCCAGCATGAAGGATTCGATCAAACGCTCGGCGACTGTCCGCTCACGGATGACAACATCAACCGGCTTGCCTTGTTCATCGACAATGATTTTCGCTTCGGTAAAATCAAAATCGATCGCGCCGCGTTCTTGACGGTGCTTCTCTAAAATGCCCGCCAGTTCAGCCATCAGATCAAAGAACGGGATCATCGCTTTGTAACGTTCCAGCACTTCATCATCTTCACGCTTCAAGATCTTCCGCACATTATTGTAGGTCATCCGTTCGGTTGAACGAATCACGCTCGGGAAGATTTCGTGGCCAACCACAACCCCTTGAGGATTGATCTCCATCTCGCAGCTAATCGTCAGTCGGTCAACATGCGGATTCAAGCTGCAAATACCATTGGACAAACGATGCGGAATCATTGGGATCACGCGATCGACAAGATAGACACTGGTGCCGCGTTCATAGGCTTCTTCATCCAATGCCGATCCTTCGGTTACATAATAGCTGACATCCGCGATATGTACACCTAATTTGTAGTTGCCGTTGTCAAGCCGTGAAACGGTAACCGCATCATCCAAATCCTTCGAATCCTCACCATCAATGGTGACAATCGTTTCTCCGCGCAGATCCCGGCGACCTTCGTAATCTTTCTCCGAGAGTTCGCCCGGGATTGCCTCGGCTTCAGCTAACACTTCCGGAGGGTATTCAAGCGGCAGATCATGTTTATAAATGATCGATAAAATATCGATGCCCGGATCATTCTTATGTCCGAGAATTTGCGTGATCATCCCTTCCGCATTCTTGCGTCCTTCCGGATACTTCGTGATTTCAGCGACCACTTTATGCCCTTCCATTGCCCCATGTTCCGCATTTTCCGGAATAAAAATATCTCCGTTAATCCGGTTATCATCAGGAATGACAAAACCGAAGTGGCGGCCTGCATTGAATGTACCGACAACTTTGGTGACCGCACGCTCAAGAATACGGATGACGGTTCCCTCAGGACGTTCCCCTGTTGTTTTGTGGGTCACGCGGATAACCACGGTATCGCCGTTCATAGCTCCTGCAAGGTCGTTCGGACTGACAAACACGTCATCGAGTTTGTCATCTTCAGGGATAATAAAAGCAAATCCCTTTGCATGCGCTTGAACGCGGCCTTTCATCAAGTTCATTTTTTCAGGGAGACCATAACGATCCGCACGGGTACGGATCACCAGTCCCTGTTCTTCCAAGTCGTTCATTGTTTTGACAAAGTCTGTGAACGTTTGCGGTTCGCTTGCGCCAAAGGCTTCCTCAAGTTCTTTTAATGTCATCGGCCGGTAAGTTTCTTCTCGCATATAATTCAGGATTTTCTGAATGCGTTCTTCCGCCATGTCGTTAACCTCCCTATTCTTAGGAAACAGACCAATCCAGGCTTTCAAGAAACGCATCGATATCCTGGTGCAATCGCTCTTTCTCTGTTCCTAACGTAATCACATGTGTTGAATTTTCGTACCATTTTAACTGTTTATTCTTTGATTGAATGGTGTCATAAATAAAGTTCGCACTGCGTGGATCAATCATTTCATCATTACGCGCTTGAACGATCATTGCCGGAATCTTTATCTGATGACATTGCGCAGCTACTTCGTCAACTAATGCACCTAAACGCGTCAGCACATCAGGGATTTCCCGTTTAAAACGGTTCAACTCCGCCGTGAGCACCGCTTCGCTTTTTCCTTGATACCGCTTATACGTACGCGCGTAAGCAGCGGCTCCGGCAATCAACCGTTCCGATTCAGCCGGATACGCCGGCGCACACATTGGAATAATTCCCTTCACTGGAAAAGTGTATCCACATTTGAGTGAAAATACCCCACCAAGTGACAGTCCGCACACCGCAATTTCGGTATATCCGTTTTTCTTAAGCAGCTCCATCGCCTGCTCCACGTCATGCCACCAAGCATTTGGCCCTGATTTAAGAAGTTCTTCAGGCGGTCCGCCATGTCCCGCATAAATCGGAGCAAAGCAGGTGTAGCCGCGTTTATTCAAATAATGCCCCAGCCGTCGAACATCAACAGAATTGCCGGTGAATCCATGCAGAAGCAGCACGGCGCGCGATCCGGATTCAAGAAAAAATGGTTTCGGGCGCTTTAATTGCACCATCCCTCATCCCCCATTCAAAAAGCCGTTCTTTTGCCGGTCGCTTTTAGCAGGAATAGGTATCTTCTTCCAAACTATATTATACGCTATATCCTTAGCTAGGTCTAAAAGAATCGAGCAGAATCATCAAAACCGGTGCAAACAGGCACCATTGCATCAAAATGCTGTGATGCGACTCGAGAGCGCTTCCGCACAAGATAAATCAAAAACCGGAGTTTTCGCTCCGGTTTCACATCCAAGCATCATCACAAATAGTAACCGAGTACAAAAGCGCATGCAAAGAAAACAATGGCAAAAAAGATCGTCAGCCGTTTGAGCCCAACCTCAATTCCCCTTGCTTTTTGCTTGCTGAATAACTGTTCGGCACCACCGGTAATCGCTTCAGACAGCCCATCGCCCTGACTGCGCTGTACCAAAACGAGTGCAATTAAAAGGATACCTGAAATAATCATTAAAGTTAGCAAAAGTGTATGCATCGATCTATACCCCTCATCTTCAACTCAACGTTCACGCAACAATTAATTTTACTTTACCATACACGTCCATGAAGAGCAACCAAACACCGACTGTTTTCAGCTTAATTCCACTTGATCTTCAGTTTTGCGGCTCCTTGTTCCTTTGCATCGATCGATGATCAAAGCAACGGCAACACAAATTTCATTGAGAAGCAGCAGCGGAACCGACATGAGAATGTCCGAAACAAAGTCTGGCGCTGACCACGATTAAGACAAAATATGCAATGCGGCGCATTTTTCGCATCCGTGCCTGTGTAAGAATGCCGATATTAGTCAAATTTGTCAAAAGTACGCAAATTCGTCACATTTCTTGTTTGGTACGCAAAAAAATAACGGAAAAGAAGGATCTTCTTTTCCGCCGATTACTTAATCGATTACGAGTGAATTTCTTGTTTCTTCCGTTTTCCAAGTTCACTGTGCCTAAAACCAAACGTAAAATAGATAACCAATCCAATGACAAACCAAATAATGAAGCGAATCCATGTCTGTCCGGTTAAATTGATCATCAGATAGCCACAAGCCAGTACAGACAGGAACGGGATTACATAAACAAACGGAACCTTAAAATTACGCTTAATGTCCGGTCGCTTGATACGAAGAACAACCACACCGATCGAGACACAAATGAATGCAAATAGCGTTCCGATATTGACGAGCTGAGCTAATTCACCAAGTGGAATGAGCGCAGAGAAGATGGTTGCCATGCCCCATGTCAGTAAAATACTGAACACCGGCGTTTTCTTCCCCTTTGTCAGACGCGAGATCGATTTCGGCAGCAGGCCGTCACGGCTGATGGCAAAGAACAGGCGTGTTTGTCCGTACATCATGACAAACAGCACGGTTGTGATCCCCAAGATCGCACCAAGCGAGACAAAACCAGCAACCCAATCTTGATGCACAAAACGGAGTGCAAAAGCAACCGGGTCGCCTACATTCAGCTTTGTATAAGGGACCATACCGGTTAAGACAAGCGAAACCGCCACATACAGGACCATACAGACAGCCAATGAGGAGAGAAGCCCAATCGGCATGTCGCGCTGCGGGTTGCGCACTTCTTCAGACGCAGAGGAAACCGCATCAAAACCAATATAGGAAAGGAACGCCGTTGCAGCGCCCTGAACCACCCCATCGAAACCAAACGGCATGAACGGCGTCCAGTTGGTCGGTTGCACATAAAAAGCGCCGACAACGATGAACAGAATAACAACGCCGATTTTAATCAGTACCATAATATTATTAATCCGACTTGACTCTTTGACGCCGCTGAGCAAGATCAACGAGAGCGCAAACACAATCACCGTTGCCATTAAGTCAAAATAAGTACCGGTGCTCGGATTAAATGCAGAACTTATCTCGGTCGGCAAATGCAGCCCGAAGCCGCGAATCAATTCCTGAAAGTAAGCCGACCATCCGCTTGCGACTACGGAACAGGCAAGTCCGTATTCAAGGATCAAGTCCCAGCCAAGGATCCAAGCGAACAGTTCCCCAAATACGGTGTACCCGTATGTGTAGGCGCTCCCTGACGCAGGAATCATCGATGCAAATTCCGCATAGCATAAAGCGGCAAACGCACAGGCAACCCCCGATAAAAGAAATGACAGGACAATTGCCGGCCCTGAATGTTCCGCTGCAACAACCCCGGTCAAGACAAAAATTCCGGTACCGATAACGGCACCGACACCAAGCATCGTTAAGTCAAAAGCGCCTAACGCTTTTTGCAGCCCTTTATTGCCTTTTGCCTGATGAACCGTATAGTCCACCGATTTCTTTCTAAATAACGTTGCATACAATGCAGCGAGTCTGCTTAAAAACTCCATACAAAAAACTCCTTCTGTACATCCTTAATAATCAACGTCATGGGAAGTTATTATCTCTGTTTTCAGACTATTTATTTTCTATCTCTCTTTCGTTCCCACTCGTTGTAAAAACCATTTTACATGGTACCTGGTCCTATGTAAAGGTTCTAATTTCAATCCTCACAAAATGTTAAGAAATGTTTGGTTAGTTCTACTGAAAACCCTTTGACCTATAAAGAATCCCTCGCCTTATTCGTCTTCATGCATCATTACTTCCGCAGGATTTTCATAAGCGGAGATTTTTCGGTTATAGGCAGAGTAGGGCTCATTTCAGGGTTACATAAGGGGAAATTTTCCGATTATACACGGCAGAATCCCCCATTTTCACGTTTTTCAAGTTGATAAGCGGAATTTCTCCGTCTATTTAAGCTATTTTTTATGTTATTTTCTAATTAAGGGGAATTTTTCCGTCTATTTACTCTCTTAGGATGCGGTCACTTCCGCGTTGTGCACGAACGACACTCCAGCTGCTCGCTTGCCGCGGGCGCACCGCGAGCCTCCTTAGGCATGCAAGAATCTGCGGGGTCTCGCTGGCACGCATCAACAAGGCACAATCCCGCAGGCGTCTCGCGCTTTCGTGTCTTCTGCATTTGGCACAGGAGTACTTTCCGCAGGATGCGGTCACTTCCGCGTTGTGCACAGGAATGGCACCGCCTTTAGCGAAAGTTCCTTTCCATGCTTATCGGTGGTACTACAAGGCAGAATCATATCCTTTAGAATTTTTATCATTGTCTCTTATAGTGTACACAAAAAACCCTCGCTGACGCGTTCAGCGAGGGTTTTAAATAAAGCTGAATTATTTAATGTTGTAGAACGATGCATCGCCAAGGTATTCAGCAGAACCAGCAAGATCATCTTCAATTCTGATCAGTTGGTTGTACTTAGCGATACGGTCGGTTCTTGCAAGAGAACCGGTCTTGATTTCGCCGGCGTTCGTTGCAACAACGATGTCGGCAATTGATGTATCTTCCGTTTCACCGGAACGGTGAGAAACAACTGCTGTGTATCCGGCTTTTTGGGCCATTTGGATTGCGTTCAGTGTTTCAGTCAACGTACCGATTTGGTTAACTTTGATAAGGATCGAGTTGGCAACGCCAAGGTCAATACCTTTCTTCAGGTAATCGGTGTTCGTTACGAACAGGTCGTCGCCGACGAGTTGCACTTTGTCACCAATAGCCTTGGTCAGTTTTTGCCAGCCTTCCCAGTCGTTTTCGTCAAGGCCGTCTTCGATCGAGATGATCGGGTACTTGTCAACCAGATTGGTGTAGTATTCGATCATTTCGTCAGTTGTTCTTACAACGCCTTCACCCTTGAAGTTGTACTTGCCGTCTTCATACAATTCGGAAGAAGCCGGGTCAATTGCCAGTTTAACGTCTTCGCCTGGTTTGTAACCTGCTTTTTCGATTGCTTCAAGAATCGTGTCAAGAACTTCTTCGTTGTTCTTCAGGTTCGGAGCAAAACCGCCTTCGTCGCCGACAGCAGTTAGGTGACCCTTAGCTGCAAGAACAGCTTTGAGTGCGTGGTATACTTCTGCGCCGATACGAACAGCTTCCTTGATGGAATCTGCACCTACAGGCATGATCATGAATTCTTGGAAGTCTACGCTGTTATCTGCGTGCTTGCCGCCGTTCAGAATGTTCATCATCGGTGTTGGCAGAACTTTAGCATTCACACCGCCGAGGTAACGGTAAAGCGGAACACCCAGTTCGTCTGCAGCAGCGTCTGCAGCTGCCAAAGAAACACCAAGAATTGCGTTGGCACCTAATTTGCCTTTGTTTTCCGTTCCGTCGAGATCGATCATGGTTTGGTCAAGCGCTACTTGATCTTGAACTTCCAGGCCAATTACTTCAGGAGCGATGAGTTCGTTAACGTTCTTTACAGCTTTCAGAACACCTTTGCCGCCGAAGCGTGCTTTGTCGCCGTCGCGTAATTCAACAGCTTCGTGTTCACCAGTTGACGCACCACTAGGTACTAATGCGCGGCCTTTGCCGCCGTCTTCAGTGTAAACCTCAACTTCAACAGTTGGGTTACCGCGAGAGTCAAGGACTTCGCGACCATAAACTTCAACGATTTGAGACATTCATGATCTCTCCTTATCATCATATAAATTGATCCGAAAGGGTGTGAATCGAGCGCTATGTCCGGACAATAACGAACGGTCCGCACCGTTTCAATCTTATTCTTTGCAGAAATTACCCTTTTACTGCTTCGAGCAGAGCAAGGAACGATTCAGGTTGAAGGCTTGCGCCGCCGACCAGTGCACCGTCGATATCCGATTGAGCGAGCAGATCGCCAATCGTCGCCGGTTTTACACTGCCGCCATATTGAATGCGTACTTTAGCAGCGACTGTTTCGTCATACAGATCAGCAACTGTTTTGCGGATATACGCGCAAACTTCATTTGCATCATCTGAAGAAGCAGATTTGCCGGTGCCGATTGCCCAAATTGGTTCATAAGCAACAACAACGTCTGCAGCTTGGTCACTTGGGACTCCTGCAAATGCTTTAGTTACTTGGTTTTTAACAACAGATTGCCATTTGCCGCCTTCGCGTTCATCGAGCGTTTCACCAACGCAGACGATCGGAATCAGGTGATGGGCAAATGATGCGAGCACCTTTTTATTTACGGTTTCATCCGTTTCAGCAAACATCGCTCTGCGTTCAGAGTGGCCGATGATTGCGTATTGAACGCCTAGATCTTCGAGCATAACCGGGCTGACTTCTCCGGTGAAAGCACCGGAGTTTTCAAAATGAACGTTTTCAGCACTGATCTTCAGGTCCGAACCCTTTGCGTCTGCAACGAGACGGTCAAGAGCAAGGAAAGGAGCAGCAACAACGGAATCAACGAGATCAGCAGAAGGGACTTTGTCCTTAACTGCTTCAACAAATTCGTGTGCTTCCTTAACTGTTTTGTTCATTTTCCAGTTTCCGGCAATAATCGGTTTACGTGACATAATAAGACACCTTCCCTTTCTTGCGGTTCATTCATAGGTCTTGCAGATTATTCAGCGTCATCAAGAGCAGCAACGCCTGGAAGTACTTTGCCTTCCATCAGTTCAAGCGAAGCACCGCCGCCGGTTGAAATATGCGTCATTTTGTCTGCAAGGTGGAACTTTTCAACAGCAGCTGCGGAATCGCCGCCGCCGATGATGGTCGTTGCGTCGGTTGCGTCGGCCAGTGCTTTTGCAACAGCTTCCGTACCTTTAGCATAAGGTTCCATTTCGAAGATACCCATTGGTCCGTTCCAAACAACGAGCTTGGACTTTTTGATTGCATCTGCATACAGAGCAACCGTCTTCGGTCCGATGTCAACGCCGAGCCAGCCTTCAGGCATTTTGTCGATGTCGACAACGTCTTTGTTAGCTGTTTCGGAGAATTCATCAGCGATGACCGTATCAATAGGTGTCAAGAAATTAACGCCTTTTTCTTTAGCCAAAGCCAAGAACTTCTTAGCGAGATCAAGCTTGTCTTTGTCGAGCAAAGATTTGCCGATTTCATATCCTTGAGCTTTAACGAACGTGTAAGAAAGTCCGCCGCCGACGATCAATGTGTCGACTTTGTCAAGCAGATTTTCGATAACGCCGATCTTGTCGGTAACTTTCGCACCGCCGATGATGGCTGTGAACGGGTGTTTCGGATTTTCAAGAGAAGCACCGAGAATTTTCAATTCCTTTTCGAGCAGGAAGCCTGCAACGGAAGGAAGATATTCAGCAATGCCTGCGGTTGACGCATGCGCACGGTGTGCCGATCCGAATGCATCGTTGACGTAAACGTCAGCAAGTGCCGCAAATGCTTTTGCGAGTTCAGGATCGTTCTTCTTTTCGCCTTTTTCAAAACGAACGTTTTCAAGAAGAAGTACGTCGCCGTCGTTCAGTTTTGCAACAGCTGCATCAACTTCAGGTCCGACAACCTGATCTGTTTTCGCAACCGGTTTGCCGAGCAGTTCGCTCAAGCGTTTTGCAACAGGATCCATTTTGAAGGAATCCTTGTCTTCAGCCGTAGGACGACCAAGGTGGGAAGCCAAAATGACTTTTGCACCGTTTTCGATCAAGTAGTTGATGGTAGGGAGTGCTGCACGAATACGTGTATCATCCGTTACCGTCGTGCCGCTCAGCGGAACATTAAAGTCGACGCGGCAAAAAACTTTCTTGTCTTTAACATCAATGTCCTTAATGGTTTTCTTTGCCATGCCCAGACCTTCTTTCCTTTATTTCATCGGCAGCGAGACAAGGCTGCAGTCCAAATCTCCGCCGACAAGAACAGTATTCGTAAAAAAAGCGGAAACAACTAGGGTTTCCGCTATTCAAGTTCTATTCAAAAAGTTAGGCAATGCTTATTTTGAAAGTTTAGCGAAGTATTCAAGCGTACGAACAAGCTGTGAAGTATAAGACATTTCGTTGTCATACCATGCAACAACCTGAACGAGTTGTTTGCCGTCAACATCAAGAATTTTCGTTTGTGTTGCGTCAAACAGAGAGCCGTAAGTAATACCGATAACATCAGAAGATACGATCGGATCTTCGTTGTAGCCAAGTGTTTCGTTAGCGGCTGCTTTAACAGCTTCGTTGATTTCTTCAACAGAAGTATTCTTTGCAAGCGTTGCATAGAGCAGCGTTACAGAACCAGATTTAACTGGAACACGTTGTGCAGATCCGTCGAATTTGCCTTTCAGTTCAGGAATAACAAGTGCAACGGCTGCTGCAGCGCCTGAAGAAGCTGGAACGATGTTTTCAGCAGCGGCACGTGCACGACGAAGATCTCCGCCTCTGTGCGGGCCGTCAAGAGTCATTTGGTCACCAGTGTAAGCGTGAACGGTTGTCATCAAGCCTTTTTCGATGCCGAATTTGTCATTCAATACTTTTGCTACAGGAGCCAAAGAGTTGGTTGTGCAAGAAGCACCGGAAATAACCGTTTCTGAACCGTCGAGCGTATCATTGTTTACGTTGTATACGACCGTCTTCAAGTCGCCTTTTGCAGGAGCAGAGATAACGACTTTCTTAGCGCCACCCTTGATGTGTGCTTCAGCTTTGTCTTTCGAAGTGAAGAAGCCTGTGCATTCAAGAACGATGTCAACGCCGAGTTCGCCCCATGGCAGTTCAGCTGGGTCGCGTTGTGAAAGAACTTTTACCTTTTTGCCGTTAACTACGAAGAAGCCTTCTTCTACTTTAACTTCGCCGTTGAAACGACCTTGCGTTGTATCATATTTCAGCAGGTTTGCAAGCATTGCCGGATCTGTTAAGTCGTTAACTGCAACTACTTCCAATTCTGGAACGTCTTGAATTCTTCTGAAAGCCAGACGACCGATGCGTCCGAAACCGTTAATACCAACTTTAACTGTCATGTCAATAATGACCTCCTAAATGGTTTGTAAATTTTGTAAAATCTCTTGCGCAGCGCCTTCATCCGTGATGAGCACGGAATCCGGGCCTTTCTTGAAGTAAGCCTGAATAGCCTCAGCCTTAGACTTGCCCCCGGCCACGGCAATCACCGATTGCGCACCGAAAAGGTCTTCCCATTGGAGCCCAATGGTTTGTACCTTATGGATCACGCGGCCTGTCTGATCAAAGAAATAGCCAAAAGCCTCGGCCACAGCGTGTTCCGTGTCAACTCTTTTGAGAATCTCTTCACCGGAATGTCGGCGGATCGCCATCGTTTTTGCATCACCAATGCCATGCACGATAATGGTCGCACGATGAATCAGCTGCATGACCCGATGAATACTGGGCTCTTCCATCAAGCTGTGATAGGACTCGTCACTGAGCTGATCGGGAACGTGGAGCAGATGATAGCGCCCTTCGGCTTTTTCCGCCATTTTAGCGCAGATCGTGTTCGCTTGATTTTCGACCTTTTCGCCAAGACCGCCTCTTGCTGACACAAACAGAAGATCTTGATGCGCTTTTCTGAGCGGGCGCATCATCTCCGCAACAGCCGCGAGCGTGGAGCCCCCGGTCACGGCGATTACATTCACCGCACCCAGTGCGCGTTCAATTTCCTTGACGCAGGCCAGCCCCATCTCATTCTTGACTGTCGCGTACTGATCACTGTCGCCAGAGACAATGACAACTTTAGAAACGCCGAGAACTTCTTCCAATTGCTTTTCCATATTCCTCAGTCCTGATATGTTCTTCATCACGGTTCCCAAATCTTTAACAATGGCTTCTCCGTTTTCCGTCAGATGCATGCCGCTTGACGCCATATGGATCAGCCCTTGTTGACTCAGAAATGTGACTTCCCCGCGCAAAACGCGTTCCGTCATGCCCAAATGGGCCGATAAACTCCGCCTGCCGATCGGTTGCAGAAAATGCAATGATTGAAGAATACGGTAGCGACTGGACATAATGTCTAAGACATCGGGGATCAGCCTTTTCTGAAGGTCAAGCAAATGTTCCACAGCGTCCCCCTCGATCGACCGATACAGGTCTCAAAATGTCCCACACAGTCATTTTATGTCCCATCTGCTCCAAGTAACATGATAACAACTTTTGCCTACGTTTACAAGCATAATCCTGTAAATGTTTTGTATAGACTTTCCATTGACGCATAATTGTCACATTAACCAAAAAAGTTGATATCATGCGTTTTTTTCAGCGCTAAAAAGTCTGTAAATTATGAAAAATAACACATTTACATTCGTTGTCTGCCGTTCCCTTTACATAGCTCAGTGCCTAATCGCCCACTTAAATTATACCCCGTTTCGACAAAAGAAAACAAAAAAAAGAGCTGTAAGCAATTACAGCAATCTGTTCTTGGGACCCTTTCTGTCCCTCATATAAAAATTAAGCGCGCGCGACCGCGCGGCGCTCGATTGTTGAGCCAATGCCGCACAGCTGTCGATACTTAGCTACGGCCCTTCGAGAACACGTGATGCCTGACTGGTCAAGAATTCCAGCGATGATTTGATCCGACAACGGTCTTCTCGGATCTTCCTGATTAATCAACTTTTTGATTTCATCTTGAATTTGATAAGCAGACAGCTTTGTTTGATTTTTTCCGACTGCTCGAATGAAGAACTGCCTCATTGGCACCATACCATAATTGGTTTGAACGTACTTTCCCGCCGCCGCGCGACTGATCGTCGATTCGTGAACAGCCAACTGTTCCGCCGCTTGTTTCATGGTGAACGGCCGCAGCGACGTGCGTTCACCAGTATTGAAATAGGCTTCCTGACGCTGCATCACCAGTTCGGCGAGCTGCATCATGGTTTGTTTTCTTCTAGATAATCCCGAGATCAGTGCGTCCGCTTCGTCCATCTTTTCCCGCAGGTAGCGTTTCGTTTCTTTATCTGATGCCTGCAAGTACATTTGATAATCATCGTTATTGATCGAAACGGTCGGCAAATACTGATCTTCGAGTTCACAAACGAGCCGATCACCTTTTTGCACGATCGTTACATCAGGAATGATATACTGCGGCGGATCCTCTTGAATTGAGGCAACTGGGTTTGGATTCAGTTTACGAATTTGCGCAACCGCTGCGTCAATCTCCGCCTCTGCTACACCCATCTGCTCGGCAAGTTCGGACCAGTCGCCGCTTAAAAAACAGTCTCTGTAATCGGTCAAAAGCGTTTCTGCGAGCGGGCTGCGCGATTCAAGACGTCGGAGCTGCAAACACAGACATTCGATGAGTGAGCGGGCGCCGACACCGGCGGGATCCAACGACTGAAGCAGGTCCAAGGCTTGCTGCGGATCAACGTCACTGTTTGCAAACTGGCCAAGAATCGCATCAGGCGCTTCATCAAGATAGCCGTTGTCGCTTAGCGAGTCGATCAACAGATCGGTTGCTTCGATACAGGAAGGTTCCAGACGCATCTGATGGAGCTCGCGGTGTAATCGCTCGCGAAAGTCAATCGATTGCGCTGTTGTCTCTGCAATGACATCAGAAGTACTTTTCGTCATGCTGCTTCCCTTGAAAGAAAATAGATCATCACGATGGAAATCCGAATCTGCGACGTTCAAAAGCGGATTTTCCAGTGCCTTTTCACGAATTAAATGCGCAAGTTCCTCATTATTGCACTGCAGAACGGCCACGGATTGATATAGGGCCGGCGTCATCTTTAACTTTAACGCTTGCCTTTGAACAAGTGCTAATCCCATCCCGCTCACCCCCTTTATTAATAGTATAGCAACGAATCGATAAAATGACTACGCTTACACAGTCATTTTTTGTCGTTTTTCGCGAGAACTTTTTGAACAATGATCGATTGAACGCTAGCAGTGGTTCAACTTACTGCTGCGTTCTCTCAGGCAGGACCTCTCTATAAAAATGATTGGAGCCTTTGATTGGCCGCATTTTTGCGCTATATTTTAAGGCAGTTATGACACGAGGGTGCCTCACCGTCATCGACTTTTGAGACACCCTCGAACTATTTTCTGTTCTCATCATTGAAAAGTACTGGTTTTGCGAAACAGCTTAAAAATACTTCTTCTTCCAGAAAAACAGAGCAGTAATCCCGGCTAACCCGATCGCAAGTGTGATCGGAATCCAAAAACCATGCAGCGCATGCTCCCAGGGAATCCCGGAAACATTCATTCCCCAGAAACTCGCAACCATCGTTGGAATTGAAAGTACAATGGTCACAGTGGTCAGGAATTTCATGACTACGTTCACATTGTTTGAAATCACGGAAGCATACGCATCCATCATACCGCTCAAGATATTGCTGTGCACTTCCGACATTTCAATCGCCTGCTTGATTTCGATGATCACATCCTCAAGCAGATCCTGATCGTCCTCATACATACGCAGGAAGCGCTGTTTGGTCATTTTTTCCATCACAATACTGTTCGATTTCAGCGAAGTTGTAAAATAGACAAGTGTTTTTTCCAGACTAAGCAGGTCAAAGAGTTCTTTATTTCGCATTGATTCATGCAGTTCGCGCTCGATCAGCGACGTTCTGCGATCAATCGTTTTTAAATATTTGAGATAATAGCGGGCGATCACATAGAGAATTTGCAATGTGAAGCGCGTTTTTTTATAGGTAAAAAAATTACGAATCCGATTATTCACGAAGTCGTCGATAATCGGATTGCTCTGCAAACAGACGGTTACGAAATAATAGGGGGTAACAATAATACCGAGTGGAATCGTATCATACGGCGCAGAATCCGATTCGTCCTGTATAAGCACCGGGAAATCGACGATGATCAGAATGGAATCATCCTCTTTTTCAATACGGGAACGTTCGTCATCATCCAAAGAGTCACGAATGAAATCGGAAGAAATTCCGGTCCCCTCCACCACTTTTTGTATTTCAAATTCAGACGGGCGTGTCAGATTGATCCAGCAGCCCTTGGTCAGCTCATCTTTTTTAATGAGCCGATCTTGTTCATCGGTTAAGTAAATATCAATCATGGTGCACCTCCTCTTAATTCAGAGGAAGCCTACACAGTTATCCGTTCGCCGGGAATGCTGATTGCCCGGGGAGCATTTGATGCTATATAAACTTCCTCCTGCCAATGACCGGGATCAGGCTTTGGACTCGAACCATCAGAACTCATCGAACAATCACTTCCTTCGGCAAGACAATAAAATTTGCTGCACGAGTTCCGCGCAGCGGTATACCGCCACGTTCTATAATACATGCTGCGCTTGAAGAACACAAACGAATAATCACTGTCCACGAGAAAAACAGGTCGCTGATCATTTAGTAATAAAGTCGGTTCTGTCGCTACATCAAACAGGGACCGCCTAGCTGTCGTCCATGCCGGGCGCACGCAAAAAAAGCTTCTTGTACGAGGTACAAGAAGCTTATCCGTGATGAAGCTAACTTTCAATCAGCAATGCGGTGCAGGGAAGCATGGTTTGCCGCACTGTACATTGTAGTGTTTCTCATCACAGGTTTCCGACATTGTGTGCGGATAGAAGTGCTGATGTTCAAAGACATAGTGCGTTTTTCGAACGGTATGCAGACGGTGAATATGGCGAACAATAACCGGTTTGAAAATGTGCTGAACATTGACCGTCATCGGATCATAAACCGTTCCGCCCGAGGTAGGCGGGCAATTCAGTGTATTTTCAATTGTTTTTCCCGGTGCGGCACCTGCTTTCGCCCCTGCCATCGGATAAGCGCCTTTTCCTTTCCCTTTTCCTACCGGCTTAAATCCAGGTTTAAAACTCGGTTTGAAATCCGGCTTAAAATCCGGTTTTGGTGCAGCCGCCGAATTGCTGATGTTGCCCATATTCCCTACATTTCCCATGTTTCCGGCGGGACCAAGATTGCCCATGTTCGGCAGGTTTTGATTTGAATAAGGTGTAACTTCCATAGTTGTTTTTCCTCCTCATCATCGAAGTACACTTATAGCCTATGAACCGAAGTAGCCTGTTGCCCTAATGAGAATACCTAATTTTAGACTTTTCACCTAAATTTGGGCAGTAAGCCCGCAGTCGGATTGTGCTGATGCAAATTCTAAGTGTTCGTGTGACCTATTTGAATCGATAAAGAACGAAGTCTTCAATGGCGTGATTCGTGATTATTCGATCGTGAAAGGATAAACGAAAAATAATGCTTGCAAAAATTAACCAAATCGCTTAGAATAGACAAATGTCAGTGAATGAATGATATGCGCTCGTAGCTCAGTGGATAGAGCAATGGTTTCCGGTACCATGTGTCGGGGGTTCGACTCCCTTCGAGCGCATTGCGACAAAAGATCAGCCAAATGGCTGGTCTTTTTTTACAGGTAAAGAAAGTAGGCACACCCGGGATCAAGAGGATCCGCACTTATCGGTTGGTGGATCGGGTCAATCCGGTGCGCTCGCGGTCGCACCCTGTTGATGCGAGACCCCGCAGCGATGATTCGGCACCGAAAAGACACGGGCCCCTCACACGTGGTTGGAGATTAGACCGGGCGTATTTTGCCCGATCTTTTTTATTTATCCAGCAGGACGAGAAAGCTCGCCTATCTAATATTAATGAGTGAATGCTTCTCCTTAGTCATGCATTTCTAAAAACAAGCTCAAATTGCCGTTCATTAAATTTGACCTATGTTGACCTTTAGAGTATTATTGATGGTGGTAAAGGGAAAAATAACTTTCTCAATGGAAAAAGGGGGTTCGTTCAATGCCTTTAATACCTACAGTCATTGAGCAGACAAATCGCGGCGAACGCGCGTATGACATCTACTCACGGTTATTGAAAGACCGCATCATCATGCTCGGCTCAGCGATTGACGATAATGTTGCCAACGCTGTTGTTGCACAGCTGCTTTTCTTGGCGGCCGAGGATTCAGAAAAAGACATTTCGATTTACATTAATAGTCCCGGAGGTTCCATCACCGCGGGAATGGCCATCTTTGATACGATGCAATACATCAAGCCGAAGGTATCGACCATCTGTATCGGAATGGCTGCTTCAATGGGCAGCTTCCTCTTAACAGCCGGAGAAATCGGCAAGCGCTATGCTCTGCCGAACAGTGAAATTATGATTCACCAGCCGCTGGGCGGCATGCAGGGACAGGCGGCGGATATGGAAATTCACGCAAAACGGATTATCAGTATTCGCGAAAAGCTGAACCATATCTACGCAGAACGTACCGGTCAGCCTTATGATGTGATTGCTCGCGACACCGACCGCGACAACTTCATGTCTGCTGAAGACGCAAAGAAATACGGGTTAATTGACGAAATACTGACCACAGCAAAATAAGCAGCAAGAAGAAAAAGATCGGGGCACATGCTCCGATCTTTTTTGCGTTCTCATTTAATCATCGTTTTTCCTTCTTCAACAAGTGCTGCAAGGGTCTTCAGTGCTTCCTCTGCATCGCTGCCTTCCGCTTTCAGAAGCAGCTGTTCGCCGCAGGCCGGAGCCATGCTCATCACGCCCATGATGCTTTTCATGTTGGCAACATGACCGTTTCGCTCAATCATCAGCTGTGATTGATACGCGCTAGCCTGTTGAACAAATCGTGCCGCAGGACGCGCCTGAAGGCCTTCTTCAAGCCCGATCGTCACTCTCTTTGTCAGCAATCGCGGATTGCCTCCCTTCATGAAAATGACGGCGCTTAAACGTTTTGACCTTGTCGGATCCGATTGGCAATCGCGTCAATTTTGCGAAAGCGGTGATTAATCCCGGATTTGCTGATTGGTTCGCCGTTCACCATTTCTCCGAGTTCTTTTAATGTAATGTCTGGATTTTTCAAGCGGATCTCGGCAATCTCACGCAATTTATCCGGCAATTCATCCAAACCGATGCTTCTCTCGATGAGACGAATGTTTTCCATTTGTCGCATCGCAGCAGTTACGGTTTTATTGAGGTTGGCGGTCTCACAATTGACCAGCCGGTTCACTGAGTTGCGCATATCTTTGACAATACGGATATCTTCGAAATAAAACAAGGCCTTGTTTGCGCCGATAATGCTCAGAAAATCGGTGATTTTTTCGCCCTCTTTCATGTAGATGATGTATCCGTTCTTTCTCGGTAATATTTTGACATTAAGATTGAACGTATTCATCAGTTTAGCCAAAGAATACGTATATTCTTCATAATTTGAAAAGATTTCAAGGTGATAGGAAGATTCCGGATGATTCAGCGATCCGCCGGCCAGAAAGGAGCCGCGCAGATACGCACGCTTGCAGCACGTCTTTTCAACGAGGTCAAGCGCAATTTCACGCGTGAACTGTCCAGTGTCATCAATGATTTTCAGATTTTCAAGAAAGGAACGCGCCGACTCTTTCAGCCGAACAATATAAACATTATTCTTTTTCAGCCGCATCTTTCTGCGCACAAGAATTTCAACTTTATAATGATACACCTGCTTGATTAAGCGAAAAATGCGGCGAGAAATAGCCGCATTCTCCGTTGCGATATCGAGTTCAATTCGCTTATTACGGATCGAGATAAATCCGTTCATGCGCGTCAGTGCCGCAAGTTCGGCACGGGCGCAGCAGTCATCCACCTCAAGCATGGTTAATTCTTTTTTGGTTTCAGCGGCAAATGACATGCCCATACCTCCAAATCTTACACTTTTTTCTCCATGGTTAAAGACATGAGCATGCGTCCAACCATTGCCTCGTCATGACGGACGACACCGCCGACTGTTTTAATCAGCGGTGCATGAATGATGTTGATCCCGAGATCATTTAATTCTCTCCAGTCAATTTGTACCGGTTCCGAATCCTCAGCTGCATAGCGCTTCAACAAATCAACTTTAATCGGCCGGCTGTTGACGATGATTGTATCGATGGACAGCGACGGCACATGACGATGAATGGCCTTAATATGCTGCGACGCGGTAAAATGGTCGGTTTCTCCTTTTTGCGTCATCACGTTGCACACATAAACCTTGCGTGCCTTTGAACGTACAATTTCCTCAGCCAAATCCGGAACAAGCAGATTGGGGATCACGCTCGTAAATAAGCTGCCCGGACCGAACGTAATCATTTCCGCTTCACGAATGGCGCGAATACTTTCCGGAAGCGGATGAATATCCGCCGGTTTAATAAATACATGTTCAATTTTCTTGTTTGCTTCGGTAATTTGTGATTCACCTTCAACAATGCTTCCGTCACTCATCAATGCGCCAAGAGCTATCATCTGATCGGCTGCAGGCAGCACTTGACCGTGCACATTGAGAATACGGCTCAACTCGCGCACACCTTTTACAAAGTCTCCAGTAATCGACGTCAGTGCAGCAATCAAGAGATTGCCTAAGGAATGGCCGTTAAGTCCACTGCCGGTTTTGAAACGATGCTGAAGGAGCTGCTGAAACATGGGTTCAACATCCGACAAGGAAACAAGGACATTGCGAATATCGCCGGGAGGGGGGATCTGCAGTTCGTTTCTCAGTTTCCCGCTACTGCCTCCGTCATCCGCAACAGTCACGATCGCAGTGATATCCACCGGATACTTTTTCAATCCGCGAAGTACAGCCGGAAGACCGGTACCGCCGCCGATCGCAACAATTTTTTTTCGCTCTGTCATTCGAATTATGATCCTCTCTCCATATCCCGGTGCGACACATTGGTCGGGAAGTCTCCGGAAAGTTTTTTGGCAATCCATTCGGTCAGTGCAACCGACCGGTGTTTGCCGCCCGTACAGCCGATCGCAATCACCAGCTGTCCCTTGCCTTCGCGCTTGTACTGCGGAATCATGAATTGAAGCAGATCCATAAGTTTCGTCAGGAACTGCTTCGTCTCCGACCATTTCAGTACATACTCAGAGATATCGGCATCCAGCCCTGTTCGTTCACGCATATGCTTCACATAATAGGGATTTGGAAGAAAACGGACATCAAAAACAAGATCGGCATCAATCGGCAGTCCGTATTTAAATCCGAATGAGAGCAGATTGACACGAAACGTCTCGGTTTCTTTAGCAAATTCCTGAACGATGGTATCGCGAAGTTCCCGCGGCTTCATATCTGTTGTATCTATATAGTATTGCGCAAGGCCTTTGACTTCTTCCAACTTTTTGCGCTCAGCACGAATCCCTTCAATAGGCCGACTCTTCGGCGAGAGCGGGTGCGAGCGCCGCGTCTCTTTGTAGCGATGCACCAGTACCTCATCTTTCGCGTCGAGAAAAAGAATCTTTGGTTTGATTTTATCCGACTTGCTAAATGAATCAAGCGATTCGAACAGTGAGTCGAAAAAAGTGCCGCCGCGCAGATCCATAACAAGAGCCAGCTTATTCAATTTCTCAGAATCCGAATCTTCGATGAGATCAATAAATTTAGGAAGCAAGGTTGGCGGCAGATTATCGATGCAGAAGTAACCCAAGTCCTCAAAAATGCGGGTAGCAATTGTTTTTCCCGCACCCGACATACCCGTTATAATGACTACTTGAATATCCTTCATGTTGCATCCATCCCCACCGATCAATTTTTCATGAACCATGCGAGCGTTTCGCGCCGTATTCACTACTCCTTATTATACTCGAAATAGAAAGATTCAGGTAGCAGTGTGGTGGGACAAATTACCGGCATACGATTATGCTCATGAAATAGACGCCTACAAAACCAATAGATGCTTAAAAATGATTCATGATACAAAAAAATACGGCACCGCCTTGCTGCGCGAGCCGTAACATCAATTGATATATATAAAAAGGGGGGTCAATCTCATATCCCTATCATAAACTTCTTTCATTGCATAAAGATTACACGAGAATTAAACAAGGATAAAATCAACGCACAAACTTCACTTTTGCATCATGACTAAAGGCATAGACTACATGCTTATTTTACTGTGGATGCATCCTTAAGTTTTTCAACATACTTCTGAGCGTTTTCCGCAGCAATGCTTCCATCGCCGGTTGCCGTAACGATTTGACGCAATTCTTTTTGGCGCACATCGCCGGCAGCAAAAATGCCTGGAATGCTTGTTTCCATCTTTTCATTCGTCACGATATAGCCTTGGTCATCCACGATACCCAAGTCCTTCACCGCATGAGTCAACGGATTCATACCAACATAGATAAATACACCGTCAACCGAAAAGTCGCTCTCTTCACTTGTTTTCTTATTTTGCAGCGTCAGACTGGATACTTTTCCACCTGTACCGTTGATTTTCGTACAGATCGTATCCCACAAAAAGTCAACTTTCTCATTATTGAACGCGCGGTCTTGAAGAATCTTCTGCGCACGTAACTGATCACGTCGGTGAATAACCGTCACGCTGGATGCAAATCGGGTCAAGTAGGTTCCCTCTTCAACTGCTGAATCGCCGCCACCGATGACCGCCAGCTTCTTGCCCTTAAAGAACGCCCCATCGCAAACCGCGCAATACGAGACGCCGCGTCCGGCTAGTTCCGTTTCACCAGGAACGCCGAGTTTGCGGTATTCGGCTCCCGTCGTCACGATGACCGTACGCGCCAAATACTGCTTGCTGCCGCAGTCAATCGTTTTGTAATCGTCCCCGTTAATAATCTTCTTAATGTCTCCATACGCATATTCAGCGCCGAATTTCTTTGCATGTTCAAACATTTTATTTGATAGATCCGGTCCGAGTATAGATTCGAAGCCCGGGTAATTTTCAACTGCTTCCGTATTTGCCATCTGGCCGCCCGGAATTCCCCGTTCAATCATTAACACCGACATATTTGCTCTTGCCGCATAGACAGCTGCAGTCATCCCGGCA
The DNA here is from genome assembly GCF_006539285.1 of Sporolactobacillus inulinus. GTDB lineage: Bacteria > Bacillota > Bacilli > Bacillales > Sporolactobacillaceae > Sporolactobacillus > Sporolactobacillus inulinus. The sequence goes on along the minus strand of NZ_BJMS01000031.1, from coordinate 12,920 downwards.
GGACCTGCCCCCGCAATCACTACATCATAAATTTTCTGTTCTTCTGTCAATGTCACACATTCCTTCCTTAACAAGATTATGAGTATCATTTACCAATGCGCCAAAAATATTGAGAATTTAGGATCGGCTCAGCGAACCGCCACTCTTTTTTTACTTAAAAAATGAATTTTTAATTATAATAATTATTATCTACTCGTCTGATAATTCTATGCTAAAGAATGAAGACATCAAAGTCCAGAAAATTGCTCAGATCTTGTTATTGCCTTATTGCGGCGTCGTATCCCATTTCGTTCTTAGTGCACAGGATAATTCATGAATTTGTTTTCGCAGTCGATATACGGTTGTTCCGGCTTCTTCTGCAACTTTTTTCTGAGTAACTGCCTTGCCGCATTCTTTATTCCAGAGGTAAATCAATGCGGCTGCCCAGCCCTTTATGTCGCTTTCCGAAGCCGTGGTCATTGCGTCGATCACCGCCCAGAACCTGTAAAGTTCAGGATGCTTCATCGCTTCCTTTTGTCCGCCGGCAAGCTGCTCCACTTCGCGCATGATTTGCACGTTCGCATCACGAACTCCGGATTGGGTCTCGCTGATGATCCGTACGGCCATACGCTTTATTTCCGATGACTGTGCACGCCGAGCAGATTCAGACAGTACATCGTCCATCTGATGCGCTGCTGCGTAAAAGAGTGCAAACAACCGATAGGCTTCTTCCTCACCCTTCAATTCGTTGCGGATGAGATCCTTCACCATGAAGTTTTCCGAAGCATCCGCCTCAAACATCATATCCTGAATTTTGTTGTATTTAAACGGGTGAAACGGTTTATCACTAAAGTAGTCGGCACGGCGCCAGTGTTTGCGTGCGCTTTCCAGATTACCGCAGCGATAAGCCGCCAGTGCCGTCCAATAATAAAAAACTTGATCGCGATGAACGCCGCGTTTCTCCGCAACATTCAGCCATTGATATGCTTTCTGATCTTCTCCAATCAATAGATAGGTAGAACCCAGCTTGCCGCAATGCTCCGGATAAATGGGATACAACCGGCCTAGAACCGCCACAACCGCAGCCCGTTCCTTCTGCTGGCCAAGCTGATCAAAGAATGTAGCCAAGTTGCACAACGCATGAATATTTCCCGGGTCCTTCTGCAGCACGCGCTTGACCGCATCAAACGCATGTACCGAATCCCCCATAGAAAAGTATGCAATCGAAAGATTATTTTGTGCCGCCAGAAAGTCCGGTTCATCCTCAATCACCTGCTTAAAATGATGAACTGCTTCGTCAAAATGGCCATGTTCCAGAGCCAAGCGCCCGCGCTCATGTTCCGTCACGTAAGGTCTCTCGTCCCCCTCCAGTTCCTTAAGTTCTGAACTGAGCATCCGGTACAGGTCTTCTGCTTCGTGCCTGAATGTCCCGTTTGGTTCAACCGTTAAATAGATTTGAATTTCATCTAAAGCGTCTTGGAATTCACCAAGATAGGCGTAATTGTTGGCAAGTAAAAAATAACAATCGGTTACGTTTGAATCGAGTTCGTAAACGACTTTTTTCAGTAATCGATTCGATAATTCGTAGTTTTCCAATTCGGATAGAATCTCCGCTTGGCGGCATAAGTAATCAACCGCATTGGGATTGAATTGAATGGCCCGATCTAAGTAGTGACGTGCTCGTTCAAAATCTCCTTTTCTGAAACTGGTCATCCCTTTTTGATAAAAAAGGTCGCCGTCGCGGCGAAAATCGATAACCTGTGCTTTCTTTGTCCGGTTCCTCTCATCCATAAATACCTAGTTCCCCCGTGCCTTTATTAAAATACTGAACCATTATAGCATAACTGCTCGTCCGCTTTGCGTGCATTCTTGTTACGCACAGGACATGCACGCCTTTAGCGGGAGCTCTTATTTTCGCAGAACGCGGTTGATTCCTTGGTTTTGAGCTTGAGTGACGCTTCTGCTGCTCGCTTGCCGCCGTATGCTCATCCTATCAGAAAAACCTGAAGCTGCGGCTGCTTCAGGTTTTGTAATACGTTATTTTACTGCTGCTCCCGCCCGAACGACAATGGAAATCAAATCGTCCATTTGATGAAGCAGATAATCGGGCTTCAATTTTTCGAGCATCGTTGTCCCCTTCAGTGACCAACCGACCGCAGCGGTTTTAATCTGTGCATTTTTCCCTGCTAAAATATCACCGGGACTATCGCCAACCATAATCGTTGAATCGGTTTGTGCGGCCAGAGCATCCATTGCGCGTTCCACCGGTTCAGGATCAGGCTTTAGGTGCGTCACATCATCGCTTGTAACGACGGTCTCGAAGAATGGTGCCAGCTTGGTGTAGTTCAAGCCGCGTTCAACCATGTCGCGCTTCTTCGTGGACACAACGCCGAGACGGCAGCCCTCATCTTTTAAGGCGGTCAAGGTCTTGCGTACATGCGGAAACGCTTTGACAAGCTGATCATGAAATCGACTATTGTGGTCGCGGTAAACCTCAATCATTTGTTGGGTAAGCTGAGGACTGACGGAGTGAAAACTGGTCTCCAGCGATTCACCAATAAACGGGATCAAGTCCTGTCGTTTGTATTGCCCTGGAAAATATTTGTCCAACGTGTATTGAAAAGACGTTAAAATCAAATGATTCGTATCAATCAACGTGCCGTCTAAATCAAAAAGTACTGTTTTTATCAATGGTTCACTCTCCCGCTTCTAAAAGAATGATCTTTTTGTAGTAGGTTCGGTTACTCGCTTACCGTGATGAAAGAGCCGTTAAACACCGTACCGCGGCCGTTCCTTTTGTTTCGTCCGCCAATAAGTGATTAATCCGATCCCTGCAAGAATCAGTGCAAGCGACAGCCACTGTGAAACGCGCAGCGGCCCCAGCATCAAGCTGTCTGTACGCAATCCTTCAATATAACTGCGTCCGAGCGCGTACCAAATGACATAGCTGATGAAAAGTTCTCCGCGTTTCAATGCAGCCGTTCGGCGAAGGATCAGTAAAAGTGCAAAGCCAAGCAAATTCCAAACGGATTCATAAAGAAAGGTCGGTATGTAATAGGCGCCGTCAATATACATTTGGTTGACAATAAAGTCCGGCAAATGCAAGTGCTCAAGTGCGGCACGCGTGGTCTGTCCGCCATGCGCTTCCTGATTCATGAAGTTGCCCCAGCGCCCAATTGCCTGACCGAGAATCACGCTTGGTGCGCAGACATCGGCAACTTTCCAAAAAGGTAAACGGCGTACACGGCAAAAGATCACAGTGGTGACTACGGCACCGATCAAAGCGCCGTAGATCGCAATGCCGCCGTTCCAGATTTTAATAATTTCTCCGGGGTGATCCATGTAGTAGTCCCATTCAAAGGCAACATAGTAAAGCCGGGCACAAATAATCCCGATCGGTGCCGCGTACAGAATCAAATCGGTAAACACATCGGAAGGAAGTCCAACTCGCTTACCTTCGCGAATGGCCAGAATCAGCCCAAACAATGCGCCGGCCGCAATAATAATTCCATACCAATAAATATGCAGCGGCCCAAGTGTGATCGCCAACCGATTTAACGGTTCAATACTTTCGTTCATGATAAGTTACACCTCAAATTTTCGTTCATTCATGGTCATTTAGCGTGTCATTGAGTCGATCCGCAAACTGCTGGGCGGCGTGATAGCCCATATTCTTTAATCGGAAATTCATGGCTGCGACTTCGATAATCACCGCCAGATTTCGTCCGGGTCGAACAGGCAGCACAAGGCGTGGAACCTCTGTATCAATTAATTTCGTTTTTTCTTCATCGAGTCCAAGACGATCATAGACTTTGTTTTGATCCCAAAGTTCCAAGTGAATGACCATAGAGACGGTTTTATTGCTGCGCACTGCTCCGGCACCGAACAAAGTCATCACATTGATGATCCCGAGCCCGCGAATTTCCAGCAAATGCTGAATCAAGTTCGGAGCGCTGCCGATCAGCTCCGACTCGCCCTGCTGACGAATTTCAACAGAATCATCAGCAACCAGCCGGTGGCCGCGTTTGACCAGTTCTAGTGCCGTTTCACTCTTCCCAACACCGCTGTCCCCGGTGATCAAAACGCCGACGCCATACACATCGACCAGAACACCATGCACGGCGGTCATTGGCGCAAGACGCGATTCCAAATAGTCGGTAATCATACTGCTCAGGCGCGTGGTCTGCATCTTCGACTGAATAACCGGTACATTACGTTTATTGGACGAAATGATAAATTCCTCAGGGACCTCAATTCCCCGCGAAATCACAATACACGGGGTCTGCGCCGTACACAGCTGCGATGTTCTCTTGTAACGTTCATCCATACTCAGCTCATTAAAGAACGAGAGTTCCGTTCGACCAAGCAGCTGCAGCCTTCTTCTCGGATAATAGGTAAAATAACCGGCAATTTCCAGACCGGGACGAGAAATATCACTGACAATAATCGATCGGTTAACGCCTTCTTTGCCGCTGACCAACTTAAAATCAAAATGTTCAATGAGTTCGTGTACACGTACTTTATTCATCGTCGTCATTTTGCCGCCGGAACACGTCCGCTGTTCTTTCATCATCACGCCTCCAACAATCAGAGCGACCTGCGTTCAAAAAGCATAAACTCCGCCGGGCAAGGCGTACATACCGGAGCGCAAAGAATCCTCCGTTTCTCACTCGAATTGCGCCGGGGGGTCGTTCCGGCGCGCGCTCAGGGTTATTCATGAACCAGGCATCTCACCTGATCTGATTTCTTTTTTTCTTTATTTTACCATAGAATCAATCCATTACGAAAACAGAGGCATAAACAATAGCGTTCACGGAAAAAAATAATGCGGCGCCTTAATCGCGTCGCATGGGTTTGATCATAAAGTTCTGAATGATGAGCTGACAGAATGCCATAATGATTGCGACAATCAAGGCACTGCCAAAGCCATCAAGTTCAAATGCCGAGCCCATAATCATTGCGGTGAGTTCCAGCATCAGTGCGTTCACCACAAAAATAAAAAATCCTAAAGTCAAAATCGTCGCCGGCAAAGCAAGAAGAAGCAGTACCGGTCGGATAAATAGATTCAGAAACGATAAGATCAAGCTGGCCGCCAAGGCTGCGCCAACGCCGGAAATATGCACCATCGTATGCAAATATCCAGCAAGGGTCATCAGAATCACCATATTGATGATGACGTTAAGCAAGATCTTTGCGAGCCAGTTTTTAAACAATTGCGTCACACTCTCTCAGGTATAATTAGATAAGCAATAAAATAACCGATCAGGCATGGAAAAAAGGCCGTTACCAGCGTGAGTACAACAAAGCCGAGCCGAACCAAGGTTGGATCCACATTAAAGTACTCACCAATCCCGCCAAGAACGCCGCTCAGTATTTTACTATCCGAAGATTTATAGAGCCTTTTTTGCATCAGTATTCCTCCCGCCATTGATATCCTATTCAACTATACCCTTAGCTCATGCCTTTCGACAAGAAGAGATGTTGCTCAAGAAAAGTTCGCTTTGCATTTAAGCCTTTTCAGCCACTTGCTGCTGCGCGTGCAGCTGTTTGTCCATGCGTGCATGATCCCGTTCCAGTACCGGCTTTAAGTAACGACCCGTGTAGGATTCCTCAACTGCAGCAATCTGTTCCGGTGTTCCGGTCGCAACGATAGTTCCACCGCCGTTTCCGCCTTCGGGACCAAGATCGATCAAGTAATCGGCACATTTGATCACATCAAGATTATGCTCAATAATCAATACACTGTCGCCGCTGTCGACCAGCGCTTGTAGCACATCGAGCAAACGCGAGATATCATCCATATGAAGCCCCGTTGTCGGTTCATCAAGGATATACAACGCACGCCCCTTTGTTCGGCGATAAAGCTGCGACGCAAGCTTGACACGCTGCGCTTCACCACCGGACAACGTAGTCGCCGGCTGGCCGAGACGAATATAGCCGAGTCCGACGTCGAAGAGTGGCTTCAGTCTGCGCTTAATGCGCGGTACATTTTTGAAAAATTCCATACCTTCTTCAACGGTCATATCAAGGACATCGGCGATCGTTTTTCCTTTATAGGTTACATCGAGTGTTTCACGATTATACCGTTTTCCGTGGCAAACCTCGCAAGGCACGTAAACGTCAGGCAAAAAGTGCATTTCAATTTTAATAATGCCGTCGCCGCTGCATGCCTCACAGCGCCCGCCTTTAATGTTAAAGCTGAAACGACCTTTCTTATAGCCGCGCACCTTGGCTTCATTCGTTGCTGCAAAGACTTCGCGAATCATATCGAAGACACCGGTGTAGGTTGCCGGATTTGAGCGCGGGGTTCGTCCAATCGGTGCTTGATCGATTTGAATGACGCGATCCAGCTCTTCAACCCCTTTAATTTGCCGGTACTCACCAGGCAAATCACGCCGGCCGTGCAGCTTCTGAGCAAGTGCCTTAAACAGCACCTCGTTAACGAGTGTACTCTTTCCAGATCCGGAAACCCCGGTCACAACGGTCATCACGCCGAGCGGGAAGGTGACCGATACATTCTTCAAGTTGTTTTCCTTGGCACCAATAACCTTAATTGCTCGTTTGCTTGTTTTTCTCCGTTTGACCGGAATCGGGATGAATTTGCGTCCCGAAAGATAAGCACCGGTCAAAGAATGCTGATTTTGCATAATTTCCTCAGGTGTTCCCTGGGCCGTGATCTGTCCGCCATGTTCTCCCGCACCCGGTCCTACATCAATAATATAGTCGCAGGCACGCATTGTATCCTCGTCATGCTCGACAACAATCAAGGTATTGCCAAGATCGCGCATGCCAAGCAGCGAATGAATCAGTCGATCATTGTCACGCTGATGCAGACCGATCGACGGTTCATCCAAAATGTAGAGGACACCCATCAACTGGGAACCGATTTGCGTCGCCAGCCGAATCCGCTGCGCTTCGCCGCCGGATAGCGTACCCGCTGCTCGGCCGAGCGTCAAATAATCTAAGCCGACATCGATCAGGAATTTTGTTCTCTGCCTAATTTCACGCAAGATCAGCCGCGCAATCGTCTGTTCCTTCTCTGTTAGTTCGAGTTTATCGAAAAAAGTCAGCATCTCACGAATCGGCATCTCGGTTACTTCGCTGATACTCTTTTCACCGATCTTAACTGACAGAGCTTCCGGACGGAGCCGGTGACCGTGACAGGTTGGGCATGCCTTGTGCATCATGTATTCCGACATCTGTTCACGGATGTAGTCGGAACCGGTTTCCCGATAGCGGCGGCCGATGTTGTTGATCACTCCTTCGAAATACATATCCTTGTCCCGTACATCACCGAACTCATTCTCATAGTGAAAATGAATGCGATCCGTACCGGACCCATACAGGAGCAGATTCAGCTTGTCCTTTGGCAGCTTCTCAACCGGCTTGTTCATCTCAATGCCAAAATGAGCGCACGCCGATTTCAGCAGCTGCGGGTAATATTGCGAACTTGTCGGCTCCCAAGCAATAATCGCTCCTTCGGACAATGTTTTCGAGCGGTCGGGGATCACCAGATCAGGATCGACTTCCATACGTGAGCCTAATCCATCACAATCCGGGCAGGCACCGAACGGGCTGTTGAACGAGAAAAGGCGCGGTTCAAGCTCCCCAATGGAGAACCCACAATACGGGCAGGAGAACTGTTCGGAAAAAAGCAGTTCTTCGCCGCCGATAATGTCAACCACAACACGGCCGTCGGTCAGCTTCGTCGCCGCTTCGAGCGAATCGGCAAGTCGTCCCTGGACGTTCGCCTTGACAACAATTCGATCGATTACGACATCAATGGTGTGCTTTTTATTTTTCTCAAGCTGAATCTCTTCGGCAACCTCGCGCATTTCACCATCAACGCGAACACGGACATAACCTTTTTTCTTGATTTCTTCAAGTGTTTTCACATGAGCGCCTTTTCTTCCGGAAACGATCGGGGCCAGAATTTGCAGCTTCGTCCGTTCCGGGTACTCCATGATTCGATCGACCATCTGTTCAATCGTCTGTGAGGTGATCTCGACCCCGTGTTTTGGGCAATAGGGATGCCCAATGCGCGCATAGAGGAGCCGCATATAATCATAGATCTCCGTTACGGTGCCCACGGTGGAACGTGGGTTGTGCGATGTCGTTTTCTGATCAATGGAAATCGCCGGTGACAAGCCCTCAATCGCATCTACATCCGGTTTATTCGACTGACCGAGAAACTGGCGCGCATAGGCGGACAGCGATTCTACATAACGGCGCTGCCCTTCTGCATAGATCGTATCGAAGGCCAGCGATGATTTTCCGGACCCCGACAGACCGGTAATCACGACCATTTTATCCCGAGGTATGGTGACGTTGACATTTTTTAAATTGTGTTCGCGTGCGCCTTTAACAACAATATTCTCAAGTACCATGTGCGCGTTATCCCTCCGCTTTCAATTCATAGAGCGCGTCTCTGAGTTCGGCGGCGCGTTCAAAATCGAGTGCCTTCGCTGCTTGCTTCATCTCTTTTTCAATACTGATGATCGCTTTATTGCGTTCACTCTTCGTCATTTTCTTCTTTTTCTTTTTGCCTGTATCTTCTTTCTTTTCCACTTCATAGGTGGCCTTAATCAGTTCAGGAATCGCCTTTTGAATCGTTTTCGGTGTGATATGATGGGCTTCATTAAATTCAGTTTGGATTTTGCGGCGCCGTGCCGTCTCATCCATTGCCATACGCATCGAATCGGTGATGTGATCAGCATACATGATCACGCGTCCATTTGCATTACGGGCTGCACGGCCAATCGTCTGAATCAAGGATCGCTCCGAACGTAAGAAGCCCTCCTTATCGGCATCCAGGATTGCGACAAGCGATACTTCCGGAATGTCCAAGCCTTCACGAAGCAAGTTGATGCCGACAAGCACATCAAACTCGCCCCGTCTGAGATCGCGAATGATTTCAATGCGCTGCAACGTCTTAATTTCCGAATGCAGGTAGTTGACCTTAATGCCCATCCCTTTCAGATAATCGGTTAGGTTTTCGGCCATCTTTTTCGTCAGTGTTGTCACAAGCACACGTTCTTTTTTCTTAATTCGCAAATTGATTTCATCATAGAGATCGTCAATCTGGCCTTTGATCGGCCGAATCTCAATTTCCGGATCAAGCAACCCGGTTGGCCGGATAATCTGTTCGATCGGCTTGCCGGAATGTTCCAGCTCATAATCTGCCGGTGTCGCCGAAACATAAACGATCTGATGAATCCGTTCCTCGAACTCTTCGAATTTCAGCGGCCGGTTGTCTTTCGCCGAAGGCAGCCGGAATCCATGGTCGACAAGCACATTTTTACGTGCCTGGTCACCGTTGTACATGGCACGGATTTGCGGCAGGGTCGCATGCGATTCATCAACCATAATCAGGAAATCTTTTGGAAAATAGTCGATCAAGGTATAGGGCGATTCACCCGGTTTCCGGAAGGTCAGATGGCGCGAATAGTTCTCGATGCCTGAGCAGAAACCGACTTCCTCCATCATTTCCAAGTCATAACGCGTCCGCTGCTCCAGGCGCTGCGCTTCCAGAAGTTTGCCGTTGTCGTTGAGCACCTTCAAACGCTCATCAAGCTCTTTCTGAATATTGACAATCGCACGTTTCATTTTTTCCTGACCGGTAACGAAGTGCGATGCCGGATAGATGGCCACGTGATCGCGTTCGCCGACGATCTCGCCGGTCATCGGATCCATTTCCGTCAACCGGTCGATCTCATCGCCGAAAAATTCAACCCGGATGCAGTGATCGTCGCGTGAGGCCGGAAAAATCTCGACGACATCGCCGCGCACGCGAAAAGTCCCACGTGTAAAGTTAATATCGTTGCGTGTGTACTGAATATCGACCAGCTGGCGCAGCATTGCATCACGTTCTTTCTCCATGCCCGGACGCAGCGACAGAACGAGCGATCCGTACTCTTCCGGAGAACCTAAACCGTAGATGCAGGACACGCTGGCTACGATGATTACATCACGGCGCTCAAACAGTGCACTTGTCGCCGAGTGACGCAATTTATCGATTTCATCGTTAATGCTTGAATCTTTTTCGATATACGTGTCGGTTTGCGGGATATACGCTTCCGGCTGGTAATAATCGTAGTAACTGACAAAGTATTCGACCGCATTATTCGGGAAGAATTCCTTGAACTCGTTGTACAGCTGACCGGCCAGCGTTTTGTTATGAGCAATGACCAGTGTCGGCTTCTTCACGCGCGCGATCACATTCGACATCGTGAAGGTCTTACCGGTTCCTGTTGCCCCAAGCAAGGTCTGGTGCTTTTCACCGTGCTCGATGCCGTGAACCAAGGCATCAATCGCTTCCGGCTGGTCGCCTTGCGGTTTGAAACGGGACTCAAGCTGAAAATCCATACCACTGTCCTCCAATCTTCTCTGTTCTATCTATTTAAGCGAAAAAATGTATGATTCGTCTCCATTAGAAAAAATCTTTCCTAAATTATAGCATAACTGTATGAGAAAATAACAGCAAAATGCGAACGGACATTCCCAGTTTGTGGGTGAATCGTCCTCTCGACTTTTTCGCATCAGTAGAGACGATACCCGTGCAAAGAGTGTCGAATAGCGCATTACTCCGTCCTGGGAATGCGCAAACTTCGATGAAAAATGAGCATCTGCACGCTTCTCGTATAAAATCAAGGGATCAGTTGATTCATTTGAAACTAGAAAACTTCCATGGCGCGGTGCCATGGAAGTTTTAGAAAGTCGGATTAAGGCTTGATGTCTTCGCCTATATAACGCTCGATCTCTTGAACCACATTTTTCGCAGCTTTGCGGCTCAAAACGAGCTTGCCGTTTGCAAGAACCAAATTATCCGGTGAAACTTCATTCGTAATCTGGCATGCCATATTCGGCACATATTTTTTAAAGATGATTCGCTCATCTTCTGTGAATATTTCCAAAGGGTCGCCCTCTTTAATATTCATCGTTCTCCTTAACTCAATCGGGATGACAACACGTCCCAATTCATCAACCTTCCGTACAATCCCTGTTGATTTCATTCCAGGATTCCTCCTCTCAGACATTGTTTCATACAGAGCCTATGCCCAATTATAGCACCATCTTATGTTGCACGACGCATCAGAGACACCGGTATTTTTTCATAAACACACAGATTTGCAAAATAAGTGAAACGCTCACATTTTTTCAGCGTGCTTCAAGTTCAGTAACTATTTTACATTGATCGATCAAAAAATGGAAACAACTCGGTCAGAAATAAGCTCATGCCCCAAGAACTGTGGCAAAACCTTCCCGAAAGCATGAATTCGGACGTTACGCTAAAAAGCTTTCTTCTATTTCTGAACGTATTGCTTCTGTTATACTTTTCGAGATTCGGACCGACTATTTGTCTTTTGCCTGCATATTCCATTCATCTCTCTCTAGAAAGAGCAAACCGATCTTAAAGTTATCATTCTCGTGAATTGCTCCTTTAACAAACCGCTGCTCTCCGAACCGATCAAACACCTCAAGCTTACAGTACGCGCCATGCTTCTGCAATGCTTCATAGAATTCCGAAACGCTGCTCACTTCCAAATCATTGACGCGTAAAATTTCTTCACCGGGTACAATGCCCATCCGTTTCCCAAGGGAATGCGGAACGGCACCAATCACGCGCAGTCCTCGGTTCGGCATTAAGAAATAGAACGGCCGGGTCTGGCGCAAATGGTGGTGATACCAAACCAAAGTAAGCCGGCTAATCAGAACGACAGCTCCGCCAAGAACAATAAAAATCGATTGATGCAAGAATAATGCTGCTCCGACAAAAGCGGCCATAACGCCTGCTGTCGCCAGCATCCAGAGTGCCGATTGACGTACCGCGGGGCGGGGCATGCTGTAGGTGATTAATTGAGCGATCCCCACCCCAAGCGGAAACAGTGCTAAACTGAATGATGAACCGTTTGACACAAACGGCCATGCACCAACAGATGGAATCGCCCCGGAAACCGGTACAAGCAGAAACAGCGGCGCAATCCACAATTGGCAAGCTTCGTGAGCACCTACCAATCCGCCACGGTAATTGCCGATCAATCTAGGAGAGGACTGCTGCGTGCCCCAGAAAAAGACGAGTGTACTCTCCATCAGCAAGGCGACGGTCAGAAACAGACCGAATGACACATAATCGATCGAATGAATCTCTTCGATCCAACGATTGAGGAATGTATATGGTGTATGGAAAGCCGGCATCACGGCAGCTGCAATCACGGTCACGCCGCCTGCGATGGCCGGCGACAACAACCGCTGCTGACAGGTGAGCAAAACCGCCGCCGTTGCAAGCGACAGCAGCACAATCACACCGGGTGCAAGACTGGCACCGGTCACGGCAAGCACAATCGACCCGCAAAGGCCAACCAGAATACTTGGAATGATGCTTGCAAAAATTGTGTTGAACATCCCATACGCCTTCACACGAAACGACAACCGCTCCCTTCGCACCCGCTGCGCGTTGTAGGCAAACAACGCTAAAATCAGCAAATAAAGCAGCGGATTCATAAAAAATGATGCAACACTAGAAAAGATCAATCCGATGATGTCCGACATGTCCAATTCCCCCAGCTTTCGATCCAATCTTCTTGATGTTTCGACAAAAAGCTTGCAGATTCCTGCTCGCACTTTCTTTTAATTATACATGAGTTGACCCTCTGCCGCTGTTCCTAAGGAAAATTTTTACTCCGTTCTTTTGAATTTCCGCTCTCCGTTCCAAAACAAGGATGAACGAACCAATCATGTCCGGATCAAGCAGCTGTAGATTTGGGCCTTAGGATAAGCCGCGTGACTTGTCACGACTCATCACAAGGCGGTTGATCGATGCCTTTTTATTGCATCGACGCCGCGGCTGCTCGCATCAACAGGGCGCGATCCCGCTGGCGCAAGCATCTAAATGAGGGGTTCTTGGATATTTGAGATAGTTAAAAAATGATACCGGTCCCTCA